>DATNRC010000302.1:0-2653 GCA_036703705.1 Candidatus Obscuribacterales bacterium | reverse complement strand
CAACGGGCGCCATCTCGGGCACTTCAAACATGGTCTCGGTGTATTTCCCGGCGGCGGCGCCACCAACGGCATCTTCCCCGGCGGCGGGTCTACCGGCGGCATATTCCCTGGCAAGGCCGGGCTCTAGCTCTCTCATGCATCTCCAGCTGTGGTGTCATGCCGCGCAGAGCGGCATCATCCTCGGCAAAACGGGCTCTAGCTCATTTGCAATAGAGCATCCGCAAAACGTGCGGCAGCCTTTTCATGCATGGAAAGAAAAAGCGACGGTTCGACCAATTCGAGCTCCATTACGAGCGGCTTCTGTTGTTCGTCTCTGACGACGTCAACACGGGCGTAATTCGGTAATTTGCCGACGATGCTCACGACGGTCTCAATCGCCTTTTCACCCAGCTCGATTTCGTCTCTTTCGGCAACAACTGCTTCTTCTCCTGCTCGCCCGGCCGGCCGCAGAGGTTGGAATGCCGTTTTGCGGACGGCATGCGAAAACTCGCCCTTGAAATAAACAAGCGCGCGTTCGCCATGCGTTTGTACGGAAGCAATATAGGGCTGAATCATGATATCGCCCGCGGTGCTCAGCTTTTCTATGTGCTTAAGTCCGCTTTTGATTCCCTCATCAGTGAGAGCGATCATCTCCACGCCGAATGTAGCAAGACCTATGCAAGGTTTGATTACCGCTCGCGACCACTGATGCTGAAGGAGAATTGCGCCCAGGTTGAAATTGGAAGCGCCGTCTTTTGTCGCCGGGCAGGTTCTGCCGGCAGCTTGCGTCACTTCGTCTCTTGCCTCCGCTTTCGCCTCAACGGCACTCAGCCAATGTGTCGGTACAATCGGCACACCGCAAGCTTCAAGGTCTTGCAAGTATTTTTTGTTGCTGTTCCACTCCACAAGCGGACTTTCATTCACCAGACGTGTTACGGCGCTGACTCTCTTCACCCAGCTGAGAAATTGGTCGTAATAAAGATGGTAGTCCCAGGTGGAGCGAATGACTGCGCAACCGGCATTAGCCCAGTCAGCATGTGGATCGTTCCAAATGAGCGGTTGACATTGATAGCCCCGCTTTGCCAGCTCATTTGCCAGAAAGACATCATCCGGATCGAGCTGAGGCAGATCGCTATACGTTACGAGCGAGTAATCCATGCTTTGCTTCCGCGTCAATTGTGCTGGGGAACCGTCTGTCCCTTCTGCACTACTGACGATACAGTCGTTCCATCGCCATTTCGGCGCTTGCTTTCTTTTATCATGCCGTCGACGAAACCAACGAACAATGGATGTGGATTGTCCGGACGCGACTTCAATTCAGGGTGGAATTGGCAGGCAACAAAGTACGGATGCTCGCTCAACTCGATCATTTCGACGAGCCGGCTGTCGGGAGACAAGCCGGAGAAGATCATTCCGTGCTCGGAAAGAGACTGGCGGAAGTCGTTGTTTACCTCATAACGATGGCGATGACGCTCGGAGATGACATCTTGTCCATATACGCGCCTGGCGATTGAACCTTCTTTCAAGTGACACGGATAGCGGCCCAGGCGCATGGTCCCGCCCTTGAGAACAACATTGTGCTGATCGGGCATGAGGTCGATGACAGGATATTTCGTATGCGGATCGAATTCTGTTGAGTGGGCGCCATGCATATTCGCTACATGGCGAGCAAATTCAATGACGGCAGTTTGCATGCCCAGGCACAGCCCGAGATAAGGTATTCTTCTTGTGCGCGCGAACTGCCCGGCGACGATTTTGCCCTCGATACCACGATCGCCGAAGCCGCCAGGGACAAGAACGCCATCAACATCCGACAGATATTGCTCGGGCGGGTGTTTTTCCAGATCTTCCGAAAGCACCCATTTGATCGTAATTGTCGTGCCCAGCTTCGCACCTGCGTGCCTGAGCGCTTCCACAACAGAAATGTAAGCGTCGGAGAGCATGACGTATTTGCCGACAATGGCCACGGTCACCGCTCGCGTCGGCCGTTTTATCCGCTCAACCAGAGCCTTCCACTCGGTCAGATCGGGAGGATTGTTGGGTAGGCGCAGCTTGTCCAAAACCCTGTCGGCCAGTCCCTCCTGCTCCAGGAAGAGCGGCACTTCATAAAGGTTTTGCACGTCGCGGCATTGAATTACGGCATTGAGGTCAACGTCGGTGAAAAGTGAAAGCTTTTCGCGAATTGACGATGAGAGCGCTTTTTCCGTGCGGCAACAGAGGATGTCCGGCTGTATACCTCTGCTCCTCAAAGTGTCGACAGAATGTTGTGTCGGCTTCGTCTTCAGCTCATTAGTTGTTTTGAGAGCCGGGATCATGGTGGCATGAATGTAGCAAACGTGGTCGCGCCCGACGTCTTTGCGCATTTGACGAATTGCTTCCAGGAAAATCAAGCTCTCGATGTCGCCGACCGTTCCGCCTACCTCAACAATCACAACTTCGGCTTGAGAAGTCTGCGCTGCTTTGCGGATGAAGTTTTTGATTTCGTTGGTGACGTGCGGAATCATCTGCACGGTGCCGCCCAGGTAATCACCGCGCCGCTCTTTCTCGAGCACGCTCTTGTAAATGGAGCCTGCCGTCACATTGTTCATGCGCCCGAGATCGACATTGATGAAACGCTCGTAATGTCCGAGGTCCAGATCCGTCTCCGCTCCGTCCTCGGTGACGAAGACCTCCC
>DATNRC010000301.1:0-7464 GCA_036703705.1 Candidatus Obscuribacterales bacterium | reverse complement strand
GCAAAAGCTTTTGCGCGGTGTCGACTCGCACCTCAAAGAAACCGCGGGCATGGAGGTTTACAACAGCCGTGTGCGTATTGTTCTGGAAGCGTTTCAACGCGGCATCGTGGATGTCGACTACATCCGGAAATTCGACGCCGACCTCGACAAATGGCTCGCTTATAAGTTCAAATTCAGAAAAGAAGACGCCGAGTAAGGCCGAGCTTTTTGCGCGTTTGCACATTCAATCGCGCTCCCTTACCGCATATGATGTGAAAGACGAGACAAAAAGATCCCTGGTTGAAAAAACAGGATAGCGCACAAGGCTCATCGTCATGTTTGGAATCGACCAGCCTGTCCTCTCCGGGCGAGGTGCCGTGCGCTGAGAAGACGAGTGACTGCAATCACTCGTCTTTTTTTGTGTCCGTCGCGGGCAAGACTCAAGCAATATCGACACGTCCTGCACAGGTCGCTGACAAACAGCGGGATCGACAGCAACAGGTCCTTCCTCTGTGCGTCCAGGACGCACGGCCGAAGCCACCCGGAATCAGCACCACAGAGGTTCTCGCCTTACAGATAAGCCTCTTGAGATGAGTGGCGCATAAGCTCTTGGAGCAAGGAGCCTCTTCAGATCTATTTCTGCTTCCGTGTTACATGAGAAATGGTTCAAATCCTGTCGTAAAGCCATATTGAGGTTATGCGCTAGCTTCGCTAAGAACTCTTGACGTCTGTAAAATGCTTATTACAAGAAGATTAGAAGGAGTTTTTCTGATTCGTGTACCAGATTGCTCATTACATCTGGAGCTTGGGCATTCTCTTTTCATATCGTTGACAGGTCTTATCTCTGGTTCTCACTCCAACCCCACACGTCTCTCTAAACCCAGGCTCATTCTTGATCTTTTGTCGCGCGCACACATGTGTTGTGGTGTGGTGTCGCGCATCAGCTGATCTCGAAGCGAGATGAGCGAGAGTAAAGGACCCGTGTGGCTCTTGAATTCGTCTAAGACGTGCTTCGCATGAGGCACTGCTAAGAGGACATCCCATGAACCGCAGAACTCAGTATCTGTTGCCGGCTGTCGCCTGCACGGCGATCAGCCTGTTTGTCGTGGACAGGGAAACTGCATTACTGGGTGCTTTCGCCTCGCTGGCAATTGGCACCATTTGCGGTGGCACCTATTTCGGTGGCTTCCAGCGCGCCTGGCGCTACCCGTTCAGCTTCGTCTCCACGGGATTGGGGCTCATTGCGCTTGCGCTCATCCTGGGCATTTTCGTGCCCAGCTCGATGGCGGCGCTCGTGAGCTTCCCCATCCTCGGTCTCGTCGCCATGTTCAGTTACGCTCAATATGGCGGCAAGTTCAATCTCGCGATCATCAACGGACCTGCGGCAACACCCGGTTTCGAGAAACTGTCGACGACCTGCCGGGACAAAGAGGTCAACGTCATAACACTCAAGGCAAGCGAACGCAATGTGCCCGTGAGCGTCATCGACGGCTCATTCGTCTTCGTTGCCGGAGCCATGTCGCCTGCCGAGTTGAAGGCTGTTTGCCACAATCTCCGCCATCGCGGCTTGTCGCCCATCATCATTCGAGACGCCATCGCCGACCATCCCGGGCTCCATGAGGCGCTGGTCGAGCTCAATGAGGAATCCTTCCAGGTCACCGTCAGCGGTGCGGTGCGTTCGCTTTTGAGCGCCGCCCAGCTCAAGGTCTACGCCTTTGCCAAGGCTGACTGCACGACCACTACCGCGGTTTTTCTCAAAAACAGCCGCAAGGTGCTGGTGATCAAGCGCGACCGCGATCCCTTCAAGGACCAGGACAGCCTCCCCGGCGGCTTTCTCAATGTCCATCTCGAGGGAGTTCCTGGCTGCGCGGCGCGTGAAGTGATGGAGGAGTGCTTCGTCAACAAGGACGCCAAGCCCGGCGAGCCCAAGTTCACTTACCAAGTCAATGCCGCCGACATGGTCCTCGTGGACGTCCGCTCGCAGCCTGACCGCGACGCGCGCGAGCACGTCGTCGACCACGGCTACCTCTGGGTGGTGCCCGACGAGCTGGAGGCCGAAGTTTTGTCGAGGGTTTCGGCCGGTGACGATGCCAAGCCGGGATCGGCTCGCTTTGCCGACCTCGACGCCGTGCTCTCCAATCCGCTCGCTTTCGACCACAGCGAATTCCTCATCCAGGCGGCGACCAGAGCAGGGCTTGTTCAGCCGCTCGCCTGATGGCGGCACCGCCGCGGGTGGCTAAAGCCATCACAGAAGTCTTCGCCGATGCATGCCCAGCTTCGCAATCAGCGGCTGGTGCCGACCATCGCCCAACCATTCGTCCAATCATGGAGCATCGGCAATCCAGTGCCGGTGCTCCCTATGACAGGAGGTTTCAAATGAAGCATCAAATCGAGCATGTCGAATCAGCACGCCAGACGATCGTCGTTCTTCTCAGGCGCATCGACCAGGTGAAAGCCAATGCGGCAAGCCGCGATTGGCCGTACGCTCACGTCCAGCCTTCCCTGCGCATCTTCGTGCACGACCTTGCCGACGCGGCAGAGAAGATCCTCCGCCAGGCAGGCGAAAAGTTGCTTTTCACCACTCGAGAGAGGCTCGAAGAGCCAGTTTCGCCATCCCACTTCGCGGCCATCGGCGAGCGCTACGCGAAGGTTGCCAATGACGCGGCGTCAAGCGCAGATGTGGCGGAAGCCAACTGTGCGATCGTGGAAGCGTTGTGGCAAGAGGCGCAGCGCTTGATCCTCCGTGCCGAGCGCTGCCTCGAGGGCGACGAAACCCTGAGCGGCGAGACCATCCACCACGGCGCTCTCTATTACAAGTAAGCGGCAAACATTCTCCGCGGCTTAGCGGCAGGTCTTGAAGATGGCGGCGATGCATGCTCGTATCGCCAGCTCGCCCCTTCAGACTGCGCAAGCCGCGGCGGATGCGCCGCGAGGTGAGAAAGTCATGGCAGCAAAGAGAAAACCCAGGGAGCACATTCTGGCAGCGATTGATGCTCCCGATCCGGACAACTTCGTTCAGCTCCTGGCGCTGGCGAAGCTCAACCCTAGAGCCCAGGTTCACGTCATGCTGACGGGCCGTCCCGTGCGTTTCGGCGCTACCAGGGAGCACGAAACCTGGGAGTGGGACACGAAAAGCTCGCGCATGGCGCAAGAAGCGTCGGCGCTCAGAATCAAAAACTTCCTCCGCCACTTCGGCATCGAAGTGGTGAAAGTCTACGATGGCGGCATTGCTCCGCGCACCCTTGTTCCGCACTGGGTGCACTTCGCGGAATACTACCAATTCCACGACGTCGACCCGCTCAAGGCGATACGCCACAGCGAGCTGGAGCCGCAGGAAGACCTGGTCAAGATCATTCTTGGCTTGCCCGAACGCTCGCTCAAAGTGGCGGTCGGCGGACCGATGACCGGGCTGATGCAGCTCATCGTGCGCTGTCCTGATGTGCTCTTGCGCTTCAAGGAGGTGCACGCCATGTTCGCCACATGGGGCAATGTGGAGCTCATGCAGTTCGACGACAAGTCCCGGGGCGCGCTGCAGTTCAACGTCGCCTGCGATCCCCTGGCGGCGTACTTCGTGCTCAAGGGGCTGGACTGCCCGCTCTATCTCATGCCCACGGAAGTAACTCGCGTGCAGGCGATCGGCTTCGAAAACGCGCAGACGCTCAGGGACTTCCTGCCCGTCAACGCCGGCACAGAAGCGCTGTATTACCTTTACGCGCTCTGGTACGACGCCGCTGTCAAGCCGCGTCTGGCAAAACAGCCGGACGAGAAGATCTTCATCCACGACGTGGTGGCAGCATTCAGCCTCAGCGAAAAACTGAGGAAGGCAATCTACAACGTCGTGCCCGTGGAGATCTTGTCAGTGCCGCATCTGCCCACCGAGAGGAAAGACTGGGGCAAAGTGCTGATGAAGGAGACAAGCGGCGAAACTCTGGTTTATGCCGCCACCGCGCTCACGCCCCGAGGACCAGGGAAGTATCTGTCTGCATTGAGGGGCATCTTCAGCTGATTTCGTGCCTGGAGCACATTAAGCAAATTCACCGATGCCGCTTGCAAATGCGGCGTCCATAGAGGCCGATACTCATCATCGGCTCAGGGAGAACGACAATGACAACGACGCAAGCCCCCATCGAGCTCACGACCTCGGTACCCGCTTCCCTTCGCGCCATCATCGAGGAGTTTCAGACATTCCTCGACGTGGTGTCGGAGCTCAACTTCGTCGTCACCGGCTTGAAGCCGCTGAAAGCGGGAGAGCACAAGGGTCATGCGGTCACGCTCGAATACGCGAGCGCGGCAGGAAGGGCGACGGTCACATTCTCATACCTGAAAGACAGCGAGCTGGCAGCAGCCCTCAATCCCGATCTCACCATCGGCGATCGCTATCATCCGGCGCGGCTCGCCAGGCGCACTGGCTACCCGATCCCGGCGGCATTCGACGCTGCCGCCCGGGCGCTGCAAGGTCACTACTTCCGCGTCGGCACCGACCTCGAGCGGCTGCCCGAGACGGTCACCGACTGCCGCCTCCTTTTCGTGCGCGGCAACTGGCACCCCCAGGTCGCCAATTTGACGCAGGGTCTTATCGCCGACCTCAAGTGGGAGCCGGCAAGCTAATCCGCATCCCAATCTGCTGCGCCTCTTTTCGGCGCAGCCACCAAACAAGAGCCGCAAGAGAGATGGGATAAACACCCCCATCTCTCTTGATAAGGCTCGCAAAGAGCTTCGGCAATTCGATTGCCCGCTCATTGGAAACAAATATGACCAACGAAACCAACCAACCTTCGTTCGCCATACGAGTTATCAGTTACGGTCCACAGGAGATAGTCGAGGCACGACTGGCATCGGTTGCCGAGATCCCGGAGCATCTGGGCAAGCAGCCGATCACCTGGGTGGATATCGAGGGACGAGCTGACGATGAATTCGTCAACGAAGTGGGCAAGCTCTTCGAGCTTCACCCCCTGGCTCTGGAGGACGTTGTTCACGCCAATCAGCGCGCCAAGGTGGAGAAGTACGGCAAGCACCACTTCATCGTCACGCGCATGGTCGCTCTCAAGGAGAGACTGGAGAGCGAACAACTGAGCATCTTCTTCGGCAAGGACTTTGTCGTCACCTTCCAGGATCGCCCCGGCGGCGACTGCCTCGATCCGGTGCGCGAGCGAATTCGCAAGGACTACGGCGTCATCCGCAGAGAGTCGGCCGACCACCTGGCCTATGCCATTCTCGATGCGGTGGTGGACAGCTATTTCCCGGTGCTGGACGCCATCGGCGAGCAATTGAACACCTTGCAGGATGAAATCTCCAGCAAGGTCGATCGCCAGATTCCCAACCGCATTCACACGCTCAAGCAGCAGGTCTGGCATCTGAGAAAAGCAATCTGGCCGATGCGCGACGCGCTCAATTCGCTCATTCGCGACGGCGGCGCCGGAATGTCATCGGAGACCCTGCTTCATCTCAGAGACACGCAGGACCACGCCATTCGCATCATGGACTTCGTCGAGGGCTATCGCGAATTGTGCGCCGACCTTACCAATCTGCACATGAGCCGTGAAAGCCAGCGCGTCAATGCTCTGATGCGCATCCTGGCGATCGTGTCTACAATCATCATGCCGGGAACGCTCATCACGGGCATCTACGGCATGAACTTCCACAGCGACAAATCGCCGTTCAACATGCCCGAGCTCAACTGGTACTACGGCTATCCTTTCGCCCTTCTCCTCATCGTCATGGTGATGGGGGGGCTGACTTTCTGGCTGTGGTGGACGGGCTGGCTGACCGGCAACTCGCATCGCACATGGCGAGGCTGGAAGCATGTCTTGGGCTTCATCCGCTTCCGGCGGAGCAAGAACGCCCACAACTGACATTGCGTTAGCCGGGAGCGAGGACAGCGAAAGCAGCGCTGCCTCGCTCTTCTAATAAGCTGCTAAAGTAAAGGCGTGGCTATGAACGACCAACAAAACGGACCGCAAGCCGCGGAAGAAGCGAAGCGCTATGCGCGCGAGAAAGTGAGGCTCAAGCTTGCCGGTATGGCAATCGACCTCGCCTTTCTCGCTGTCATGGCCTTCGCCGGCGCCGCCTGGCTCGACAGCTTTATCGAGCCCATTACAGGCGGCAACCGCTGGCTGCACCTGATTGCCTTCAGCACGGCATTTGGTGCCGTCGCAATTGCCGTGGGGCTGCCGCTCTCGTTTTACGGCGGCTTCATCCACGAGCACAAGTACAAGCTGAGCAACCAAACGCTCGGTGCCTGGCTCTTCAGGCAGCTCAAAATGCTGCTTTTGACCGCCATCTTCGGCCTTCTCATGGTGGCAGGCCTGTACGCCCTTCTCTGGTACATGCCAGACTGGTGGTGGCTTGCGGCAGCGGGCGCGCTGCTTCTCTTCAACGTCGTCCTCGGGCAGTTGTTTCCCGTGCTTTTCGTGCCGCTGTTTTACAAAGTGGAGAAGATTGCAAGCGACGACTTGATCCAGCGCTTCCGCAAGCTGGCAGCAGGCACGGGCATCACCATCGATTCGGTGTTCAAGCTCGGTTTGAGCAAAGACACCAAGAAGGCCAACGCCATGCTCGCCGGGCTGGGCAACACCAAGCGCGTGATGCTCGGCGACACTCTGCTCAATGAATTCACGCCGGAGGAAATCGAAGTCGTCTTTGCGCACGAGCTCGGGCACTCGGTGCACAACCATCTGTGGAAGGGCATCGTCGGCTCTACGATCGCCACTTTGGCGGGGCTTTTCCTCTGCCACCTGGTCATCGGCTATCTGTTGCCGATTGGCGGCCATGCCGGACCGGGAGCGGTGAGTGCGCTGCCCCTCTACCTGCTCGTGCTCACCGTATTCAGTACCGTGATCGGACCCCTCGAGATGGCCGTAACGCGGCACTTCGAGCGGCAATCCGATTGGTTCGCCCTCGAAAAGACGGCTGACACCGCCTCGTACAAATCAGCGTTCACGCGCCTGGGCACCCTCAACAAGGCAGACCCGAACCCGCCACGCTGGGCGGTCATCCTCTTCCACTCGCATCCGCCGATTGGCGAGCGCATCGCCATGGCCGACGCCTGGAAGCTCAAACGCGGCAAAGAAAACGTCGCATCGTAGCGACGACAGGCGATGCGTGAGCGATTCCCTTCAACAGGTCCAAGCCTGTGAATCGCCGCGCATCGCCGCCGCGAAACTTCGCTAAATCATGGCAGCGGAACGACCACCGACAATCAGCGACGTTCGGCCGCTTGCATGAAAAGACTAGTGGGCGAGAGTGTCTCGGCAAGGCGCTCTCGAAGTCCCCTATCCGCTTGCCCACTGAAGCGGATCCCAACCGATAGGTACACCAAAGAGTGAAAGAAAACGAACAACTCCTTGCGCTTTACGCGAGCAATCCCAAAACCATCGATGTGAGCCGGCAGGAATGGCTCGCTCACCTGCCGGCAGTGCCCGACAGTGTCACGTCGCTCGTGGCGATGTCTTGCGCAAGGCTGGAAACACTTCCGGAAAAACTTCC
>DATNRC010000300.1:0-7046 GCA_036703705.1 Candidatus Obscuribacterales bacterium | reverse complement strand
GAAATCGTAACCAGTATTGAGCACCATTTGTAGTACCAGCGGCTCTTTGTCATTCCCACCATCGCTTTAAAACCGACCAAAACCATTTCCCTCGCTTTAATACGAGCTTTTATTAATCGTTTCAAACGAAACGGCATTGATACTAGCGGATGATTCTCGAGCAGGCAGGCACTGCAAAACACGCAAGGACTTTAAACCACGTAAGGACTTTTCCGCAGGGGCGAAAATGCTGCGCCCAGGAAAATGGCCAGGTTGTGGGGCTGTTTCGGTTTTGTAAGGGGCAACTGTGAGTGCAAAGGGGTGGCTTCGCAACCACCCCCAATTTGCATCTTCAGATTCCCGGTGTCACAGGCTCTAGCGCGCGGCGACGGGCTGTCCGACAGCTTCCGCAACGCCAGGATGCACGATTTGCCCTTCGTGAATGTTGACGCCGCGATTCAAAGCCGGGTCGTCAAGGCATGCTTGATAGCCGAATTTTGCCAGTTTCAATGCATAGGGCATGGTCGCATTAGTGAGAGCGCGAGTGGATGTCCATGGCACGGCACCGGGGATGTTGGCTACGCCGTAGTGGACTACGCCTTCCCAGACATAAGTCGGTGCGGAGTGAGTCGTCGCTTTGATGGTCTCGATGCAGCCGCCCTGATCGACGCTGACGTCCACGATAACAGAGCCGGTCTTCATCTTCTTGACCATGTCTTTGGTGACGATTCTCGGTGCCTGTTTGCCCGGCAGCAAGACCGCGCCGATGACAAGATCGGCTGACGGCAACAGGTTTTCGAGGTAATGGCCGACCGAGAACACGGTGCGCAATTGCCCGTTGAATACGTCGTCGAGGTAGCGCAGGCGATCGAGAGATTGATCGAAGATGGTCACGCGAGCCCCGAGACCGAGGGCGATCTTGGCAGCGTTGGTTCCGACGACGCCACCGCCGATGATGATTACCTCACCAGGCTCGACACCGGGAACTCCACCCAGCAGGACGCCGCGCCCGCCCATGGGACGCTCCAGATAATTGGCGCCGATTTGTGTGGCAAGACGTCCGGCGATTTCACTCATCGGCGTAAGGAGCGGCAACGAGCGATTTTCCAATTGCACCGTTTCATAAGCGATGCAGGTAGCGCCGGTCTTTGCCAGATCAAGCGCCAGCTTCGGATGGGCTGCAAGGTGGAGATAGGTGAAAAGCAATTGACCCTTGCGGAGCAAAGGCACTTCACTCGCTTGAGGTTCTTTCACCTTCAAAATCAAATCAGCTTCGCCAAAAACAGAAGCTGAATCGGGAAGAATCTTGGCGCCGGCGGCCTTGTATTCTTCATCGCTGATACCGCTTCCAACACCAGCTTTAGTTTCGACATAAACGGTGTGACCGTCAGCAACTAGAGCATTGGTGCCTGCCAGTGTCAGGGCCACTCTGTACTCGTTATCGAGAATTTCCTTCGGTACTCCAACCTTAGCCAAGGTTCCGCCCTCCCTTTCGTTACAAAAGCATGTAAAGACGCTGCGAAAGGTAAATTCTAGCCCGACAATATGACGATCTAATATGCTCTTGATACTTGTTTTAGTTTTCTTGGTGTTTGGCAACCCGGTATTTGAGGCAGGCAGGCAAAATGAGTCTTAAAAACGGTAATGACAGCCTCGTGATAGTCAATGGGGCGAGAACGGCTTTCGGCGCTTTTGGCGGTGGTCTTGCGGGGCAAACGGCGACGGATCTGGCGGTTGCGGCGTCCAAAGCAGCGATTGAGAGGTCGAAGGTCGATCCTGAGCGCATCGGTCAGGTAGTAATGGGCAATGTTCTCCAGACGAGCAAAGATGCCATTTATCTCGCCCGGCATGTGGCGTTGCGCAGCGGGTTGAAGGAGGACACTCCAGGTTTGATACTCAATTTGCTCTGCGGCTCCGGAGTCAAAACTGTTGCCGTTGCCGACATGGTCATGGAAGCAGGGCAAGCGGAGGTAGTTCTTTGCGGAGGCACCGACTCGCTTTCCATGACTCCCTATATGAGTTGGGGCGTGCGCTGGGGAAATCGCATGGGCGCCATGGAGATGTTCGACGGATTGGATATTCGCGATACGCTTCCTGACGCATCGATGGGCGAGACGGCTGAGAATCTTCAGGCGAAATACAACATCTCGCGGGAGGAGCAGGACGAATTTGCGCTCACATCCCAGATGCGAGCGAAAGAAGCGCAGGAATCGGGCCGTTTTGCTCAGGAAATCGTGCCTGTCGAAGTGCCCGCTGGCAAAGGAAAGACAAAGGTAATTGACCGGGATGAGCATCCCAAGCCGCAAACGACGCTCGAGGGACTGGCCAAATTGAAGCCTGCCTTTAGAAAGGGAGGCACGGTGACGGCCGGCAATGCCTGCGGTATTGTCGATGGTGCGGCTGCGCTTGTCGTCACCAAGGAGAAAACTGCCGACAAGCTCAACTTGAAGCCGCTTTCGAGGGTAGTCTCCTGGGCTTTGACGGGGGTGCCGCCGGAAATCATGGGTATCGGACCTGTTCCCGCGATTCCTATGGCGCTTGAAAAGGCCGGCTTGAAGCTCGAAGACATTGATTTGATCGAAATCAACGAGGCGTTTGCTGCTCAATATCTGGCTTGCGAAAAAGATCTCAAACTAGATCGCGCGACAGTAAATGTAAACGGCGGTGCTATAGCGCTCGGGCATCCCTTCGGCGCTACCGGCTCGCGCCTGATTCTTTCGCTGTCCCTGGAGCTGCAGAAGCGCAAAGCAAAATACGGCGTCGTCAGTCTCTGCATCGGCGGCGGCATGGGCATAGCGATGGTTCTGGAGCGAATTTAGCGGCGCGCCTCAAGGCGCTAGCCGCCCCAGTAGGTGACGTAGGGATTCGGCTGTGTGGGCTTCGGCGCTTCGTAGCCGGTGCGCGAATAGACGTAGTCTTTGTACTTGTACTCCGGCTCTGTCTTAACGGCGGCGGCGTGAGTGGTGCCGTTGTAGACCCCCGGCGACAGGGAAGGCATGTAAGGCGGCGGGGGCGGCACGAAATAGGCTTTCGAGCTCCGCGTCCTTTTCTTTCCTTTCGCCATCGCCTCACCGTCTGACGTCACTGTGAGACCGCACGCTATAACCAAGGCTGCGACGGCGAAAGTAAGACTCCTGGAATTCATTAGAACCCCCTTGTAATGGAGATGTAGGCGACGGGTCTTCAAGAGAAGCCATAGGGATCTTACCATCCAGGGAGAATTTTCAATCTGCATGCGCTTAAGGAGGCTGTCGCCACTGTTTGTCGACGCCTCATGATGAACGGACTGAGCGGTCAGCTCAATGCAGATAAATTTGAGTTTTCCTCGGACACCGCGCGCAAACGACGCTGAAATCAGCGCTGCCAGTGGCTCCCTTTGGGGCCCTGCATTTTCTTTTCGATGGTATCGATATTTTTGGCATCTTCCGGATCCCACGTGGCGACGGCTTGTCCCCACCAGGACTTCAGATCATGCGCAGTTTTAGAAGCTTTTTGTTTGCTTGCGATATCTTCGAGAACCTTCTCTCTTGCTTTTTGGGCTTCTTTGATCTGATCTGCGACATCGTGACTGACTGTCAGCGCCTCGGTTGGAGGTGTGTATGCTTCCAGCCTAGTAAGAGTGTCGCGCCAAATCATCTTCAATTCCGGCTTGTTTTCTTCTTCTTCCACCACGCTTTCCGTCTTTGCAGACTTCAGCCACTTGAGTGAGAGCAGGTCTTTCAGCTGAGTACGCCAACACATACGAGTTCTCCGTTGCTACAGGCTGCCTCAGATATGCCCATGACAACAAGCGGGTAACTCGGGGGCTTAAAGGTTAAAGTTGATTAAGATTAATTAACGGCAGCACTTCGCCCAGGCCGTTCTCATCCGCGATGAAGGGCGGAGTCGGTGGGCTCAAGTCTTGCGTTTTCGACAGATCCAATTTGAGCTGGTACTCGCTTGGCGGTTCGAAGCAGTGCAGGCAGCGAGCCTCATACTGGGCGTCGCCAACGAGTATTTGCTCGCTGGAATGCACAAGTCTCTGCGTCCGGCAAGCAAAGTCCGAGCCGCACTTTCGGCAGACCGCGAGCAGCTTGTCCACGCGATCAGCAAGCGCCAGCAAGTGATGAACCGGACCGAATGGTTTGCCCCGGTAATCGAGATCGAGACCGGAAGCGATGATTTTTTTCTTTTGACGCAAAAGTGTAAGCACCACTTCAACGATGTCATCGGAGAAGAACTGGCATTCGTCTATGCCGATGACGACGGCGTGAGATGAGTATTTGAGAATGTCTTTTGGCTGATCAACGACTATTGCTTGCGACGCTAAACCATTCCGTGATTCAACCTGGTTTGGCTTGGACCTGGTGTCGGTGGCTGGTCGGACGATAATTGTGGGCAGATAAGCCAAACGCGCCCTTTCTATTCTTCTGATCAGCTCGCTCGACTTGCCTGCGCTCATGCAGCCGACGATCATCTCAAAGCGATATCCAGTCAGCATATAAATTGCGTGTCCTTGATCGGTATCCGTAAAACTGGCTTCATTGCGGCTTTATATGGTAACCAAAAGGTGCCGGATCAAACCTGAATAAATTCGTCTTGAACAGTTTCATATTTCTTTATATGACCGCGGGATAAAGGTTCTATAAGTTACTTCGCCTTATCAGTGCGGTTGGCACCAGATGCGGTGCCGAATGAGGCGCCCGGACTGGTCAAATATTTCGGGCTGAAGAAGCGATCGAGTACATCCTGACTGATCAGATTCCGCTCGACGACAAGCTTTTTAACATCCACGCCTGTATCTGCTGCTTCTTTCATGAGCGCAGCGGCCTGCTCCGCTCCAAGCTGAGAGCTGATGATCGCCTGCCATAATCCGCCGTTTTCAAGCAATTGTCTGCAACGAACGTTGTTGGCCGTGATGCCTGCCAAGAACTTCTGATTGAAGGGCGGAATGACGCCCCTCAACAGATCGAGCGACATTAAGATGTTCTGAATGATCAAAGGCGTCATCACATTGGATTCCAGCTGCCCGGCCTGGGCAGCCAAGCCAACCACCGTATCATTGCCCATAACCTGATAGCAAACCATGTTTAATGATTCGGCAAGGGTGGGATGCGATGAATCGGGCAAAGTACCGGGCATAAGCGGCGAGGGCTCTGTTATGAGCGAGGGAACCTTGATCTCTCCGATGCCGGCTGACGGTCCAGAGTTGAGCAAACGCAGGTCGTTGGCAATTTTTGTCAGTTCGATCGCCAGCTCTTTGAGCGACGAGGAAAACTCGACAAAATCCGCCATCGATTGAGAAACTCGGAAATAATCCTCTGATTGACGTACGCGAATGCCCGAATAACTGCTGATCTTTTCAAGAACGCTGGCCACAAAATTGCTGTCGGCATTCATGCCTGTTCCAACAAAAGTAGCGCCAGTGTTCACTTCTGTCAGGGAAGAACTGGCTTCCTTAATGCGCCTCAGGCTGCGCTCGACTGACGATCCGTAGGCATTGAATTCCTGTCCTAAGGTAATGGGCACAGAGTCTTGCAAGTGCGTTCTGCCTACTTTCAAGACCCGTTCGAACTCGAGGGCCTTGCGACGCAACAGTCGTTCCATGTCCAGCAGCGCCGGCTCGAATTCGCGAGCGGACAACAAAATGGAGATGCGCATGGCCGTAGGGAATACGTCATTGACGGACTGCCCCATGTTAACGTGCCGATAAGGATGCACTTCCTCATAAGAGCCCAGCTGCCCGCCGAGAATCTCGCTCGCCCTGTTGGCGAGCAGCTCATTGAAATTGATATTGAATGCGGTGCCGGCGCCCGACTGCAAAAACTCAACGATGACATGATCGTGCCATTGACCGCCAAGCAATTCGTCGCAAGCCTGCATTACGGCGCGGCCTTTAGCCGCATCGAGTTGGCGGCTTTCCATATTGGCGGCGGCACATGCTTTTTTGACAATCGCCATGGCGTCAATAAGCTTGCTGTGCGCACGAATTCCAGTTGCAAACGTCATTTCGCGCAGGCGAGCGGTTTGAATCCCCCAGAGCGCGCCGGCCGGAATCTGTACCTCGCCGAGGCTGTCGCGTTCGATGCGTACGTCTAATCGCTTGCTAACCATTCAACCCGAAAAGATTGGCAAAACCGTCCACCGCGAAATACAGTCCGGTCTAGCATACTCGCATGGCGGCCTGAGCTTATGTTTCCTCGCCTAAAACAAATCTCAAGGAGCCGTGACCGGCGCAGATGACGAAACGTTGGTCGATAAGTCCTGCAAGAGCCTCTTGGCCATTGCCAGTGTTTTTGCACTGCCGGAAATGTTTTCCGCTCTTGCGATGAACGTCTCCAATTGGGCTCTGGCATCGTCCTCCTTGCCCATCCCCTTGAGCGCCAGTGCGTAAAACAGCGGCAGATTGACGTCGGAGACGCCAAGCTCGCTGCAGCGCTTGAACTCCTGAAACGCGGCTGCAAATTCGCCTTTGGCCAGAAGCAATCGACCTAAATTGAGGTGCGCAGCCTGGTTTTTCTCGTCGATTTCAATGGCGCGCCTGTAGTTGAATTCTGCCTCGGTTGAATGATTCAGCTTCTCGTTTACATTACCCAGATTGACTCTCAGTTGAGCTGAATCCATGCCCTGCGCCAGCGCCTGGCGCAAGCACTTGGAATAGCTGTCAGCAGCGCTTTGCGGGCAGTTCATCTGCTCATAAACAACGCCCAGCCAGAAATTGGGGTGCGGATCGTAGGACCTCAAGCGGCTCATCTCCTGGAAACAATTGAGCGCTTGTGCCGTTTGCCCTTCTTCGAAAAACTTCCTTCCTCTCAAGAGCAGTTCCCGTCCTTGCTTATAAGTGGACGGCTGGGCGCTGCTTGGCGGCGGAGCCCATTGAGGTTGCTGTTGAAGACCCAGCGGAGCCGCGCCTTGCGGGGGCATTCCCGGTGGCGGAGGGGACTGCATCATGTACGGAGGCATACCCTGTTGCGGCATATGTTGCGGCTGCAGTCCTTGCATCGGCACCCCTCGCATTGGCTGCGATGCGCCGGGCATCGGCATTGGCGGCATTTGCTGGGGCATTTGATGCGGTTGCGGTCCTTGAG
>DATNRC010000299.1:0-5806 GCA_036703705.1 Candidatus Obscuribacterales bacterium | reverse complement strand
CTGCGGCGGGACTGTAGGGAAATCAGAAGGTGGCCTTGGCGGTTGCGGCCGACGCGGCGGATCGCAATCATCTCTGCGTGGCGGACGATCCGGTCTGCGCGGCGGGTCGCAATCATCTCTGCGTGGCGGACGATCCGGTCTGCGCGGCGGATCGCAATCATCTCTGCGTGGCGGCCGATCCGGTCTGCGCGGCGGATCGCAATCATCTCTGCGTGGCGGCAGATCCGGCCGACGAGGCGGATTGCAGTCATCCCTACGTCTCAGCGGCTCAGCCATCACGAAGGATGCTGAGGCACCTAAATGTCTTCCGATCTGCAAATCTATTTGGACACGGGGAGGGCGGGGACCTCCATAACACTGCTGTGCCACCTCGACCCAAACCCCACCAGACGCTGCCACATCCGTTCGTGAGGTTCGGTCCCGCCCGTCGTTTGATGTAAAGCTTGATTGAAAGCAGTGATTTTTCATGGCTTACATTCAGTGTCCCGAACACCGATGAGCGGTGTTCCTTCCTTCGCAATCCGAGCATATTTTTGTCAAAGTGAGAAAGTCGTGAGTGTCATGCGGAAATTACCAGCCAGGTCGATCCACGCACAAGGCGGCTTCCGTGTCAGGGCTGAGACGAAACGTCAATTTGGACCTTGGCGCGCAAGCGCAACAACACCGCTCAGACGAGGTGACAGCGTGATCGTCAGTGCTTTGCCCTCTCAGCGGATGCTTCCATTTTCGACATCAAATTGAATGATTCGTTGTAATATGTCATATCGTTTTCCGCTTTGAAGAATGCGCACGCCTTTTGAAAATCCGCTTTGGCGCCGGCCTTGTCGCCACGCAGCTGCTTGATCAACGCTCTGTCTCGCAGCACAAAACCATTTTCTCCATCAAGCGCGACGGCTTTGTCCATATCTTCGTCACTGCCCTTGGTGTCTCCAATCTGCTGTCGATATAGAGCGCGAGCGGCATAAGGGACGGCATACTTGGGGGAGTATTTAATGGCCTCCGTTTGATCGGCAATCGCACCCTCCTTATCTCCCATTTCCGCTTTCGCTATGCCTCGATTATTCAAAGCAAAAGTATACTCGGGACGCAATTTGATGGCTGCATCACAATCTTGGACGGCTCCCTCAAAATCTTTCAGTTCAATCTTCACCAGCGAACGATTGTTGTAAGCAACCTCGTCTTTGGGATCCAGTCGGATGCATTCCGTGTAATCTTCCAGTGCGCCTTTGAGGTCACCGGCATCGAACTTCATGGAAGCTCTGGCAAATAGTGCGCGCGTGTAGTTCGGCTTTATCTCAAGAGCAAGCTCAATGTCTCTGATGCCTGCTTCCGTATCTCCCATCATGTGCTTGATATTGCCACGACTGATGTACGCATTCGGATCCTTCGGGGAAAGCTCTACGGCCTTTTCAGCGTCTTCCAGCGCGCCCTGCTTGTCGCCGCGCTTGAATTTGCACCGTGCTCTGCCACTCAAAGCGGTGCGGTCGGTTGGACGCTGGCGAAGAATTTCATTGTAGTCGGCAATCGCTGCTTCATAGTTTTTCAAATAGTAATAAATCCGCGAGCGATATAGATGGGCATTGAGATGTTTCGGTTCTTTCTTCAGTACTTCGTTTAAGTCTTCCAATGCACCGTTGTGATCGTCCAATCTATATCTTGCAATTCCTCTTTGCTCGAGATAATCATGGTCGTCCGGTTTCATCTTGAGCGCCTGGCTGAAGTCTTCCATTGCTGCTCTAAATTTGTTGAGCTCGGTTCTGACCAAACCACGGTTGTAGTACATCAACGCAGAAGGGTTAGGCATGGCGATTGCAGCAGTTAAATCGTCTTCCGCACCCTGCTCATCATCCAGGCAGTGTTTCGCCAATCCACGATTGGCCAGCGTGTTTGCATCCCCTGGATCGCTCTTGAGCACCCTGTTGAAATCGTCTATGGCACCCTTCGCGTCCTGCAGCCTGAGCCGGCAAAGTCCCCGGTTGCCCAATGCATCAGTGTAATCAGGGGCAAGCTTGAGGGCAGCGTCGAAATCCTCAAGAGCAGCCTTGTAGTGAGCGTCACGAGACGATCGGTCATTCCCATCTTGCTCATTTTCAGCATAGCAAAATCGGGCCAAGCCGCGGCAAAAGTAGGCTTTACCACTATTGGGATCAAGCTGCAGTGCTTTGTTGAAATCATCAATTGCTCCAAGGAGATCATTTTCCGCTTCGCGAAGGCCCCCTCTTCTTATGTATGCTCGCGAATAACGAGGACTTATACCGATAGCCTGGTCACAATCGGCGATCGCTCCCTTAGCATCTCCAAGCTTTCTCTTCGTCAGCGCGCGATTGAGCATGGCATCGACAAACTTGGGGTTGATTGTCAGTGCTTTGTTGTAATCGGCAAGCGATTCACGGTACTTCTTGAGGAAATAGAGAGCATAGCCCCTGTGGTTCCACGCGCTGGCATTTTTTGGCGCCATCGTCACGGCTTTGTTGAAATCAGTGAATGCACCCGAGTAGTTATCTGCCCGCAGCTTACTGATGCCCTGTTCCAGCAATTGCTCTGCCGTCACGCCATAAGCCTGAGTGTTGCAAGTGAGAATTACCGAACTGGCTAACAGTGCTGCGAGCCGTAAACGAGCCGATATTGATTTCATTACCGTTGACATCCCTCAGCGGAGCTGGCTACACACTTATACCCGCTCAACAGGATTGAGAGCCCTCACGAAGTAGAGCCTTGCCCTGATGGATGATCTGCTTAAGCGTGTCTTCGCCTATGTCCTCGATGGACGGCGCAGTTTCAATCGGCCTGAAAATTTCGTCGTACCATTTCTTGTCTTCAATCACATCCGTCCAATTGTCCAGGCGATCCCATTCGCCGTCGTTGAGTCCCAGAATAAAACGGGCACGGAAAGGATCAATGCCCTCCATCTCATAGACGGGCACGCGCAAATCGCGCCCCAGCCCCGTATCAAAATGGGCTTTTCCGGAGGCATCTATGTCGACATCGCCGAAAATGTCGTAGCGCCTGATCAGATTTTGTGCTTCCTCAATATAGCTGGCATGCGTCCGTTTGCCTTTTTCAGTCAGTTTGTAGGCAGCGCTCTTGACGTCGATTTCAATCAAGCCCTCTCTTTCCGCCCAGGAGATGCTCTCATTAAGCTCAGGGAGGTCTTTTGTCACGTCTACGTGAGCGCCCACATTAATTTGATGAAGCAGAAAAAGCCTGGCAAATTCGCGCATCGATCCGTGCTGGCTGTCCGCAGATATCAGAGCGCTCTCGGTTTTTCCGCTTGCGGATATCGACTTTCCGTCTATGGCACTACCGGCGATGCCAGTCGCGGGAGCGCTCGAGTTGGAGCCGGCGAGCCCGGCGCCGGTGCATGGCGCAAAGGCAGCTCCGCCCACGACGACGTCGCATCTCCTATATTCGATGCCCTCTTTATGCGCGGCAACGAATGCATTGATCATGGGAAGATCAGGATTCAATTCCACGCCGTTGGATAAGAAAGTGATGGGCTCTCGAATAAACATTCCCTGCGCATCGCGGCCGAAGATTGCTCTTTGCAGAGCCATGAAATCATCGAGCTGCCCTTCCGCGAGAACTTCACGGGCGACAAGCGAGTCCGCATCTCCTCGTCCCAACACGTCAAAGACCACATCGATAGCAGGACGCCGGATGGTGTCTTCATCGAGTGAAAGAACAACCATGTGGCGATTGGAGGCGTCACTGACTTTCAACAAATATCGCATGGTCTATCTTCTCCGGCCGCCCCAACCGCGGGACATTCCAAAAGGCGAGCGCCGCCCGCCCCATCCGTAGGAGCGGGAGCTGACACCCGGCGATCCAGTTCTGATGCCGTCCCAGCTTCGGCGCTGCGCGGACGTTTCAGAGGACAATCCCCCGCCGAAGCGATTCCTGCTGGCAAAACCGTCGCCAGTAGATTTCTTTTTGAAACGTGACATGAAATCCTGATTAGCGGCCTTTTGACTCATGTAATCGGGGCTGCTTCTAAACGTGCTCCGTTGATCTTTCAATACCACCACCCGGTCGTAAGGCGTGTGGTACCGTCCGCCCCATGAGCTCATCAAATGCGAGAGCACGAGCATCTGCACGATCGGGCTGCCGAGAATACTGTGCTGCCCTTCGTAATATGGTCTGCCGTCGTGACCTGTCAGTTTGTAAGGCAGCTGGTTATCAGTCACGTCGCCCGTCTGTTCGATGGTGAACAGTTTTTCTTCTCCTGCCTGGTATCCAGGCTCCTTTTTGTCCTCGATGTAGCCGGTGATGTTCAGGTGACCGGTCTTTCGCGTGGCGTCGATGGACACAATTTCCGACCCTTCGTAAATTTCGTTCACTCGCTTTTCGAAGGCGCTCATCCACTCATTGAAATCTTTGCCTCTGGACTCCCAAAACGCCTTTTTCACTTCATCCAGATTGATTTTCTGCGACTCGCCCGTAACTTGTGAAGAGACATAATGCTCCGTCGGACCCTCAGGTGCGCTGCAACCAGTCAGTCCGAGGCCCGCCATAAGGGAAAGCGTCAAAATGGTTGCCTGTAGCCTTTTCATCGATCTCCTCCTGCTGTCGCGCTTGCGGGCGCCGCAAAAATGCAACATCAGCCATATTCTATAGATTTCTGGCTCAGTGTGCAATCAAGAGGAGGGCGGCGCATTTTGAAACTAGTCCTTAAGCGCTGTCAGTTGCTGGAGACCCGCGGGTTTGCCGGCACAGCGCTTATGACTTCATAAAGGGCCCGGGCCAGTCCTTTTTTGTTGAGCTCGGCAAAGCGTTTGACATTGACGATATCGAACTGGGCATTTTCTTGCATCAATTTCCTTTTCAGTCCCTCGAGCAATTTGGGGGCGCGCGGATCGTTGCCCACTTGCAAGAATGTAAGATTGATCTCGCCCGGTCTGTCCATTTTGCGTGTCGCCCTCACTATGGCGCTGCGCAAAGAGCACGCGTCTTCAGGGCAGCCATCGGTGATAAAGGCAATCAATAAAGGCCGCGTCTGCTCTCCATTTGCCGCCTTGCGCTCGAAATAAGCATCCATAAGCCTTTTGAGAGCGTCAGTCGCTCGTGTGCCGCCGGTCGGTCTTCTGCTTGCGAGAATTTGTCGGATGTCTGTCGGTGATACGTTCTTATAAATGGTCGAGTTGTTGGCAAAGAGCACGACACTGAGCCTGCCTCCGAGGGCCTCACTGGTTTGACGGGTCAATTCGGCCGCCTGCGTGAGGCACCACTCCCAACGCGTCATCGGCGCACTGCGGACTTCACTGACATCAGCTTTGATGTTGTCGGGCTCTCGACCAAGTGCGCCCGGAGGAAAACCGCACTTGTAGGTCATTGATGCCGAGCTATCTATTACGACCACAAGGTCGTATTCGGCCAACCTCATCAATTCGTCATGAGATATGACGGCGCTCGCTGCCCTGCTGATCATCCAGGGGGGCAGGAACTCATGCAAGGTGGCGGCGAACGCGCAATGGCAGCATGTGGCGACCAGCATGATGCATAGCGTCAAGATCATCGAATGCGAACGAACTGCAGGAAATGTCCGCTCTCGCATCTTTGCTTTCACCTTGCATATCCCCATACGAGGCGAACTGCGCGCAACAAAGTCGACCCACTTGTTAGTAAGTGGTCTTATCGGTTTCTTACCTTAGGGATTCTTCCGTCGCGGGATACGACGGGCAGTCAATTGGTTTGTTCCCATGCTCAAATGTGCTGGGGCAACCTGAGCAACTTGAGCAACCTGAGCACGAAGAAGGTCATCCTCGAGGGATGACCTTCCAGCTTCACTTGCAATTGCGGGTTTCAGTCG
>DATNRC010000298.1:0-6372 GCA_036703705.1 Candidatus Obscuribacterales bacterium | reverse complement strand
CGCTTACTGGAATATGCTCGCACCGCGCACACGCCCCGAGTTTCTCGGGCATTTGCTCAAGAGCCACGCCCAACGGGCGGCCAATCTTCACAGTCAGGACAAGGCATTTTTCTACAGCAGGTTCGTCCTGGAGGAAATCATATGTTGACCTGGACGCTGTCCAATCACTGGATCGGCATGGGATTTGTCATCGCGACGCTGACGTTGATGCTCCAATTGCTGTCAATGTTCAAATCTCGCTTCAATCCACATCCTGAAATCGTGCGCAAAGCCCTGCATGTCGTCATGGGGACCGTCACATTGACGTTTCCATGGATATTCAGGGAGACATGGCCGGTCGCGGTTCTCGCGATTGCGTCCGCCACAATGTTATCTTCGCTCGGATTGTTGTCCAAAATTGTCCCCTGGAACAGCGTCCTCGAGGTCAACGGTCGGCGCTCGTATGGACAAATCTGTTTTCCGCTGGCGGTGGGGATTGTGTTCGTTTTCTCCAAGGGAGATCCGCTCCTGTACTGTATCCCGGTTTTAGTTCTCACGCTTGCCGACGCCATGTCCGCACTAATTGGAGTTCGTTATGGCAGCCACCACTATGCCACTGTAGATGGTGAGAAGAGCACCGAAGGATCGCTTGCCTTTTTCATTGTCGCCTTCCTCGGCACGCACATTCCGCTTTTGCTGTTTTTCGAAACCGGCAGATTGGAAGCCCTTTGCCTGGGGCTCATTATGGGCATCCTGGGCACTTTGTTCGAGGGCATAGCCTGGCGCGGCTTCGATAATATGCTCATCCCGCTCGGCGCCTTCTTCGTTCTCCAATCTCACCTTGGACTGCCGGCCGGCGAACTTATCGGCCGCGTCAGCATGCTGTTGCTGCTTTTGGCGTTTACGGTTTTGTGGAGAAAGAAAACCACGCTCAACGGCAGTGCCATTCTTGGCGCCGCCCTTTTCAGCTATTTCAGTTTTGCCGTCGGTGGAATTGCCTGGATGGCAATGCCGCTCATTGTCTTTGCCGGCTACCGTTGTCTCATGCCACGCCGGTTCTGGGCGCTCGAAGGAGCGCATTCCATATACGGCGTCATCAGCGTGGCGTCGACCGGCGTGCTCTGGCTGCTCTGGGCGAACCATCAGAACGCGCCGGATCTCATCTATCCATACACTATTGCCTTTGCAGCGCACGCATCAATCATCACCATCGCCCATGTCCGGGCGCGAACCTTGAACGCGCCTCGCCTCTTAGTCCTTCTTGCCGGAATCGCCAAAAGCTGGCTGCTTTTGTTTCTGCCCTTGACCGCCATTGAGGGATTCTCGCTCCAGTCCTTGACGATGGCGGCAGTGGCGCCAATGTGCATAGGCGTTCCCACAATAGCCTTCTACCTGACGCAGCGCGAAAACGAAGCTCCTCTGACTAGCGGCAACCGCTGGTTGCGCCAGGCAGGGCTTGCTATCTGCGGCTCGCTGTTGGGGCTCATTCCCGTGGCGCTCATTCCGTAACGAGCGCAATCCTGCGCGCAACGGAGCTGCTCGATGAACGACCGGACACCTGCGAGGACCAGAGCTGCTCGATGAAACGCGAGGCAACCGATGCACGACGTCGTCGAAGATGCGAGCAGCAACGCCTTCCGTCGCATGCACACTTCTCTAAGTGTACAGAAGGAAGGAACAAATCTCCTCGCCGTCACTACTATAGATCCAGAAGTACTTCCGAAGCCATTTCACAAAAATAGATCAACAATCGAGCGACAAGATGCCAAGATTTGCAGCTACTCACCGAATTGAATGCGTGACGCGAAACGAGCTCACAACCGAGCTTTGCGAAGTGTCCCGAGGGCTCGCCGAGAGATTCAATTCCGCTGCCGCCACTCGGGACATCGTGAGCGATCTTCCTGATTATCACTTTCTAGCCCTGGACGGCGATGAGGCAATTGCTCGCTGTTCGATCTGGGCTCCCGCGAATAAACATCCAGAAACCGGTCTGATTGGGCACTTTGCATCAGTCTCAAGCCAAGCGGCTGAAGCCATACTCGAAGCAGCCTGTAAGAAGTTGAAAGAGCGGGGAGCAAAGACCGCAATCGGACCGATTGATTCGAGTACATGGAAACGATACCGATTTGTTACTGAAAGCAGCGACGAGCCGCCGTTCTTTCTCGAACCTCAAAATCCGACGGGCTGGCAGAATCACTTCTCAGGCGCCGGTTTCGCACCTATCCGGACTTATGGATCTTCCGTGAATGAGGACCTCACGGTAATAGATAGTGAAGGACAGGCGATTCGCGAAAGCTTGTTGAGATGCGGGGTTCGCCTTCGGCGCCTTAATGCGCCTTCAGTCGAGAGCGACTTGCGCGGCATTCACCGCGTGACGGAAATCGCAATGAGTAAGAACTTTCTGTTCAACAGCATGAGTGAAGAGCAGTTTGTCGCCATGCACAAGCTCTTGCTTCCTTATGTTGCCCACGAAGCAGTGATCATCGCAGAGCGCCGGGAGGAAGTTGTCGGATTTCTATTTTCCGTGCCAAACCACCTGGAAGGTGCAAAGCCCAAGACGTTAGTCATGAAAACGATTGCGCGCCTGCCGGACAAAGAGCTCAAGGGCCTCGGCCGTTTGCTTTATGCAGAAGCTCATCGCGCGGCACATGAATTGGGGTTCACGCGCGCGATTCATGCCCTGTTTGCGCTGAACAACCGCGCTCATGTCATAAGCGACTATTATGCTCGCCCCATTCGGCAGTATCAGCTTTTCGGGAGAGAGTTATGAACATCGCACAAGTCCTCGACGGCCTCAGCATTTCCATCCCGGAAACGGCAGCGATTGTTGACACAGTCGGAAAACACTCGCGTGTCACCACATTCCGCCAACTGGACAAGATGAGCCGCCGGGTTTCCTCTGCTTTGCGCGCATGTGGTATCGGATATGGTGATCGCCTATTGATGGTTGTTCCCATGTCATTGGACACTTATGTGATATTGCTTGCCATCTTTCGCATCGGCGCCACAGCCGTGTTTGTAGACGCATCGGCGGGATTGCGCAACGTCAGACGCTGCCTGGAGCTGAGCAGGCCCAAGGCCATAATTGCACCACCCACGGTGCAGGCTATTTTGCGAGTGCTGAGAATCGGCGTCGACATTCCGTGCAAACTGGATCCTCATACGCTCGCCGATATTGAACAGGCGGGACATGGAGACGCTATCGAGAATCAAGACGATGAGCACCTTGAGGTCGTCGATTCAGATCATCCGGCGTTGATCACATTCACGAGCGGTAGCACGCACACGCCCAAGGGAATCGTCCGCACGCATGGATTTCTTCTGGCACAGCATGAGATTCTGTCGAAGCATTTTCCCACTGAGGCGGGCGACATTGAACTAACCACCCTTCCCATTTTTGTCCTATCTAATATTGCCGCTGGCGTGACGACCGTTCTTCCCAATGCCGACATGCGTAAGCCGGGTTCGGTCAATGCAGGAAAAGTGATCGCTCAGATGCAAATTCATCGAACAAGTCGATTACTTGCTTCCCCGGCATTCCTGGAACGGATTGTCGATCATTGCGAAAGTCGAGCTATTCAGCTTCCTGAAATCAATCGCATTCTCACTGGTGGCGGACCGGTGTTGCCCGGATTGCTCGTCCGTTTGAAGAAGATCATGCCCAACGCATCGGTTGTCATCGCTTACGGGTCTACGGAAGCTGAGCCAGTTGCACACATTGCTTTGAGCGAAATTTCAGAAGCCGACTTCGAGTTGATGCGCACAGGCCATGGACTTCTAGTTGGAAAGCCAATCTCAGAAGTCTCGCTCCAGTTGATACCGGAAAGATCGCCATCGTACCGGCGCTCGGTGCGATCGCATTTGGTCGACGGCACGACGCCGCATGACACAGCAGGTGAAATTGTCGTATCCGGCCCGCATGTAGTGACGGAATATCTGGATGGTCTAGGAGACCACGAAACAAAGATACGCGTTGGCGGCACGATTTGGCATCGCACAGGAGATGCAGGATATCTGGACGGGCAGGGACGGCTGTGGCTTTTAGGCAGAATGTCAGCCCGGATAGAGGATGCAAAAGGAGTTGTGTATCCATTTCAGGTTGAAGTCGCGGCATCCGAAAACAAAGCCGTAAGCCGAGCAACGTGCGTTAGAGTACGAGGACGCCGTGTGCTCGTAATCGAAGAGAAAAAAACAAGCATCATATATAGGGTCAAGCAGCTCTTTCTTTCCCCTCATGTTTTGACGCAATGGAAGGAGCAATTCCCATGGCTTTCATTTGACGGCTTCCGCATTGTGCCGAAAATCCCGGTGGACAGGCGCCACAATTCAAAAATTCTCTACAACGAATTGATGAGGGTCCTGTAAAGAGATTCTCTATAACGCATTGCTCAGGACTCTGTAAAGAAACCCTCTACAGCAATAAGAAATGCTATCGCTTCCACCAACGATTGCTGAGAGCACCCAGGGCACCGCCCCCGGTGACCAGTAGCAAGGCAAGAATCGTAGACAACATTAGGCAGATGAGAAGGCTAACTGCAGAGGGAGTCTGGACAGCATAGGCCAGCGTGCACAAGAACATACCGAGTAGAATGGGCAATTGCGTGATGAATGCAAGAAAAGTGCATCCTTGAACTGATGTCGACTTGGACACGCGCGCCATGCACAGCCCGGGCAACAACATGCCCAGCGCCAGCATCGTCAGGCTGATGATGACCCCTTCTGTACTGGTCTGATGATAAGGCCGACCCGATCCATGCGGATGCGCAAAAGCCATAAAAGCGGCTGTAGCGCATATCGCGCCGGGGGTGAGAAGCGTCAAGAATGTAGATCGATAGAGTTTGGCAGGATGCAGGTATTTAGGAAGTGCTTCCTTGCACAGCTTTGCTGAAAGAGCTGTTGTGGCAACCGCCAAGATCCCCAAGGCGGCCAAGACAAGAGATAACACACCAAAAGTGTCCGTTGCGGCAACCCACCCCAACAGACCGGCAAGAAACAAGCTGCTACCGGTGATGAACCATTGCCACCAATTTGTCTTTGTCAGCATGATATTCCAGAAGCTCACGTAAGCCAGAAGCCCGGCAAAAACTCCCAGGAACTGAGCGTCTTTCGACATTTGCATGAACGCGTTTATGTCCAGCCCAAAGGCAAACGTGGAGACGTGCGAGCCTATGTAAAAGAGGCAGAAGAATGACAAAACCATGGCAAAGAAACCTAAGACGCAGGTGATGAGCGTCGTTATAGTGTCGCCGATCTTGGCTGGCCACGACGGGCGAACGACCAACGATTTATCCCCGGCAACCGTGCAAGCCGCAAGCCACAGGTTTTCCGGAGCGTTCGGATCGCCGACGATGTCGGCAAGCTTTTTCTTATTCCGCGCCAGATCTTGTGGATTTTCCTTAGGCGGAGTCGCCAGAGGCAGCTGTCTGGAACAGGTATAAAGCAGCGGATCAGCCTTAGCCTCGCCATTCGATGCGACAAGGCGGATATGTTTAGCCTTCTTCTGCTGATTCATCTTTGCTTAAGCCCAGATTACGATCTTTATATGCCACATAAGACCATGGATTGCCCTGGCATGTAAGACCATTTAAGGACTATTGGACCAAAACCAGGCAAAAATACTCGGACAGAGCTACAATCGTATGCCCGCATCTGGCGGCGCACGAATTGGCGGAAAATGAGATGGATTCAGCTCGCAGTCAGATCATCGAGGACTTGAAGAGACATTTGCCGGCGCCCGTCCGCAGAGCATTAGGCACTGCTCGACGGACGCTTGCCGAAACAACAGAGCGTATCGCCTTTGAGCTGTCCCCGGACGTCGTCGCCCGTTCGCCCGCACTGGACGCGGAAATATCGCGCTTTATGTCCGAAAATGACGTTCCTGCCTCGCTCAACGTAGATGTGTCCAAGTACGACTTGATGTACCAGTATTGGGGTCGCGCAGGTCGGGACACGCAGTATATGAATTACTTGCGCAGTGGCTTTAAGCATGCGTCACTGATTGGAAGGCTGATCGAATACAAATTTCAGAGTGGCGAGCGGATTGAATCAATATTGGATTTCGCCTCTGGTTACGGGCGTGTTGCCCGCTTCCTCGTCCAGATGATGGCGCCACATCGCGTCTTTGTCGCAGACATCAAGGCGGATGCAGTAGCATTTCAGAAGAAGCATCTCGGGGTCAATGGCTTCGTATCTCCCGAGAAGCCGCATGATTTGTCCATTTCTCAACGCTTCGATGTCATAGCAGTCTTTTCGCTTTTTAGTCATCTGCCGGAGGAAACGTTCAATGCATGGCTTGAGAAGCTGATTGGGCTATTGAAGCCGGCTGGCGTTCTTCTTTTCACAACGCACGGCATCGAGCACATGCCCGCACATCTCAAGAAAGACACCCAGAGC
>DATNRC010000297.1:0-13850 GCA_036703705.1 Candidatus Obscuribacterales bacterium | reverse complement strand
GGCTCGACGAACTCCTGGAAGAGGATGGTCGGCTCGACGCATCACGAGCGCTTCCAATTTTCACTCAGGTCGCGGCCGGACTGGCGCACGCTCACGGAAAGGGAATCATTCATCGGGACATCAAGCCAAGCAACATCATGCTGGTTGATAACGAAGGAAGAAAAGACTTCGTCAAAATAGTGGATTTCGGCATTGCGAAGATGTTGAATCCGCCGACCGAAGAACTAAAGAATCTGACGCAAACTGGCGAGATATACGGCAGCCCTCTGTACATGAGCCCTGAGCAGTTTAGAGGATTGAAACTGGATCCGCGCACCGACATTTATTCGTTTGGTGCCGTTATGTATCGCACGCTGACCGGGCAGCAGATGTTTGATCACAACGATCAATTGCAGCTGATGTACAAACAGGTTACAGAACTGCCGCCGAAGTTTGCCGAGGCTGCGCCGGGTGTGAAAATATCGGCGGAATTGGAATCAATTGTCTTCAAGTGCCTGGCAAAGGAACGCGACGCGCGCTTTCAATCCATGCACGAATTGGCTTCCGCTCTCGAACAAATCACGCTGGAAACAGAGAAGCCGGCCAACACCGTGCGTTTGCAAAGTGCAGGGCAAGACGTGTTGCCTTCCTCAAGCGGCGACCAGAGTGCGGACGCGCAGCAATGTGCGGTGCCCGCGATCTCCCACGGCAACGCGCCGGTCGCCCCGGCAGGTCAATTGCGCGAGCAGGCAATAGGAGCAATTCCATTTGTTGAAGTCGAGGAGGATACGGGCAACACGACGCAGGGCTCGGGCGAAACGACAAAGACTGTGGTTTGCGAGCCGCTGCCTGTGGACAAGAAATACGAGCTCAAGCCGGAAGGCAAAAAGGAAGATACGATCTCCATAGTCCTGCCGCGCCAGGCAATATGGTCTACTCTGGTCGCTGTGGCAGTGATTATTGGATCGCTGTGCGTACTTTATTTCATCATGAGCCCTGCTCCTACCACCCAACAGGCTAATTCGCCGTTAAAGAAAGATGTGCCGCCGTCTGCCGCAGGACAGAGGGAGAAGGGTGCCGTCGTCAAACAGGAAAAATTTCCAGCCATAGAAACCAAAGGGCAAAAGCCCAAAGTGGCTGATTTGGGTGCAATGTCGGGCCCTGTCGTCACAGCCGGGAGCAAAAAACACACTCAAGCGGTCAAGAAACCCAGGCGCCCCAGCCGCGCACCACAAGCGGTGACATCGACAAACTGGCAAACACGTTACTACACGTCTCGTCCTGCAACGCCTTATGTAACTCCTGCTGCGGCGCCGTCATACAGCTCCACTTATACGTCTACACGGCAGATCCCGCCGGACAACGAACCAACGATGCCTTCGCCCGCGGTGGCGTCACCTTATCATTCTAACTCGCCCGCCGAGCCTGCATCTTCTTCCTATTACTCTTCCCGACTAGGGGAGCGGCTGCCTAATGGACGGGTGAATTTCGGTCAATTGAAAAAGCAATTCAGAGGCAAAGTGGGACGTTTGAAGAACTCCATAGGCAGGATCATCGACAGGTTGTAAGCTGGTTGCTCTGGAGTCACTGAGACTATATCGAGCGAACTACATTGACGTCATCCAACCGGGCCCCGGCCCGCCAACTTAGTCTGTCAAAACCCGCGCCGATTTAATGCAGAACCAGTTTGCAGTAAGCTGGGCTGCGGGAATAGAACTCCCAAAGCCAACACACGGGAGGGGGTCCAGTGTACGGGCAACATCACTATCAAAACGCGGCGGAGCAAACGCATTTTGCAGTCGGAGACATGGGTCTGAAGCTTATCTTCGGTTGTATCCTCTTTCTTGGCATCATTGCTTACGTAACGTATTTGACAGACAATCAAGACATTGCGAAGTCCGCGGCGTGGCCGACCGTTGACGGCACTCTGAATGAAATCGGCGACAGCGGGACCCGCATGCCAATCATCGGGCGTTATATGCCGATCAGCCAACCATATGCGAAATACGCTTACACGGTCGATGGCAAGGTTTATACCGGCGCGCAATATGCCGGACCATCCCTCTCGTACATCCGTATGTTTAGCTGGCATCCGCCGGAAATTGACCTGCCCGATACAGATGAAATATTGGAGCAGTTGAAGAAGGATCAGGCGCGTGGAACGCTGCCCGCTGATTACGGAGCGCGATTGCAGCGCAGCATGGAATTGACGGAAGAGATGCTGGAGCATCCGAAGTACAAGCCAATCAAAGTGCGCTATGACGCCAAGAATCCGGAGAATTCGGTGCTCGATCCCGGTGTGCTTCAGAGCGACAAGAGCCAGCTTTATACGAGCATTTGCTTGGTTCTGGTTGGTGGATTGTTGCTCGGTGGAAGCATTCTGCACGGCTATTTGTCTGCGCCGGTGCCTGACGATCCCTCACTGTCACTCGAGGCAGCGCTCGCTGCGCAAAAGCGCCGCCGTTATTGAATTCGAATAGTCAGAAACTCCGAGTGGTACTATGGCTCAATTATCCAGCGAGCGCGGAGTGTTGCCATGTTGATAAAGGACAAGACTGTCATTGTTACCGGATCTGCGGACAACATCGGCAAGGCGATTGCGTTTAAATTTGCTCAGTATGGAGCGAACGTTGTCGTTAATGCGCGCAAGAATGTCGAGGGAGGACAAAGAGTGGCGGCGCAGATCTGCGATGCAGGGGGAAAAGCGATTTTCGTGCAGGCGGATGTTGCTAACCCAAGAGAATGTGCTCGTTTGTTGAATGCTGCACAAGAGAATTTTGGATCGGTGGATGTACTGATCAACAATGCCGGCGGATTTGAAGAGCGCAAATTCCTCGATTCTGATAAGGAGCATTGGCTGAGGCTTTTCGAAAGCAACTTGATGAGCGCGGTTTTGTGCTCGCTGGAAGCCGCCAAGCATATGAAGGAGCGCGGCGGCAAAATCATCAATATGTCGTCAATTAGAGGTTTGGAGCGTGGCGGGCGGCCGGGCGGAATTGCATACTCGGCAGCGAAAGCAGCGATCATAAATTTTACGAAAACGCTCGCCCAGGAATTGGCGCCTGACATTCTTGTCAATGCGGTGGCGCCCGGATTCACAAAAACATCCGCCTTTGATAATGTCCCGCCGGAAGTACTGCAAACGTTCCTTGACAGCACACTCCTGAAAAGGTGGCTTACCGTTGACGAAGTAGCGGATGCTTTCTTCTATCTTGCTACTGCTGACGGCATCACTGGTGAAGTGCTGATCATCGATGCGGGCTGGAACGCGCAATAAAGCGCGGCATCAAGCGCGCGACGAGACGCGGCATAAAAGCGCAATGAGACGCGGCATAAAAGCGCAATGAAAGAGTGGCATCGCGCGTGCAATGACAAGCGAAGTAGAACGCGCAAGGCAAGTCACAATGACAACCGCAATGAAACGCGCAATGTAACGCTCCACATTTAATGCAAAAATGTTTCCCCCCTGAAGACACGAACAGCACATCAATGTTGTAATAGAGGGTCTGGCTGCGGGGAAGGTGATGGACGAGGAAGATTCGGCGCTGAAGCTGGAGGTGCTAACCGCCGCACTGCGCGCCGATCATGGCGAAAGTAAAGATTTGCTCGAGCACCTTGCAAAGATGCTCGGCGGGGCCTATGCGTCAGGAACGACCATCACAAGAGGTGGTTGGTTTATGTCAAGCAATCGGCCGGTGCAAGAATTGACCGTTCGCTTCGACGAATGGCAGTTTCAAATTGTGCGAGAAAAGCACGGCACGTTTACGGCGCGCGAAATGAAGCTTGTGCGCGGCGTTGCGCTCAAGACCGCGGAAATTTCCATGGACGAGTGCATCGAACGCATCCTCCGCGAAATGATGAAACTTGCAGAGAAAAACATGCAAACGCGCGACGCATTGAAGAAGTTTGTCGTGGGATAGCGAAATGGAATTTGTGACAAAATGGATTCGCTCCTATCAGGAATCTCGCCGCAGGGATGAAGTTCAGCGCGCCGAGCAGGAAAAGGCCATCGCCGCCTTGAAGGCCGGCGAGTTGTTTCCCAGAGCCAAAGAGAGGATAGATCTGCAAAATGCAGGCGGAGCGAACACATTTTGCAGCGACTTATCCGTGCGGGAGTATCTTCTCAGCCGTGAATGCGGGCTCGAGACAATCGGGCAGGTGATGGGCTCATGTTTCTACAACATAAGCCTTCTCGGCGTGACGGGGCGCACGCTGGGCTTGACACAAAGCGAATACAACGCCGACAAATTCATCAGCAGCTTCGGCAGTCTGCAAAATACCGGAGAAATGGGCGCTATTACGGAAGCGCAGCTAACCGCTCGGCAAACCGCGGTCAACAGGATGCTCAACGAAGCACATGCCATGAATGCGCATGGCGTGATTGGCGTGCGTGTCAACGCCTCGCATTTCAACTTCCAGTCGCGAATGACCGAGTTCACCGCCATTGGTACCGCCATCAGAATCCCCGGTCTCAAGGATGGCAAAGGAGTATTCACGAGCGATCTCAACGGGCAGGAGTTCTGGCAGCTCTACAACGCAGGCTATTTGCCGAAAGAGCTGTCCTTTGGCGTGTGCTCGTATTACATCAAATGCGATCCTCAGACGAGGCAGGTCATAGATCCGACTCTTCTGGACATGATGACAGGGAAGAACTGGAACAATCAGGAGATAGCGATTTTCACCCAGGGATTCTATGCGGCGCGCAGCCTGGCGATTGGACGATTGAGCGAAGCTGCGCAGGCTGTAAATGCGGAAGGAATTGTGAGCATGGAGGTGGATCATTCTGTGCAAACAGTGCAATATGAATGGCTCAACAAGACCTTTCACGATCTTGTCCTGCACTTTGTTGCCACAGGAACATCTATCGCTGCTCACGACACCCCCCAGAAGGGCGAGCGAAAACCGCTCATTGTCTACAATCTCAAAGGCGCAAGATTGTCGAGCCTCGATGTCGATTTTGACATGAGCGATTACGCTGATTACATGGAAGGCGAGTGATGGATGCGTATGGGAAACGTTTCAATCTTTGCTATTCCCCAGCAATCAAGGAGTATTTTGGTCAGTCGTGAAATGGCTGCCGCGGCCCCGCAAAAATGCAAACCGGACAATCCGCTGCTCAGAGGTGAGAGGAGAAAATGCAATGCCTGACGACATAGCTGCTCAAGCTGAACTTCCAGAACACGCACGGCAACGGCTTCGGGAGATGAAGGGCGAAGCCGGGCACCGTAAGTTGTTTACAAGTGATCTTTCGGTCAACGAATTTCTGCTCATCAAGGAAGCAGGATTTGAGCCGGCGGGATTGGTAGTCGGCTCATCCATTTATCACATCGGCTTTCAGCAGGCGCGCTGGACCAAGAACGAGGAAATGACCGTACTGACGCAAGCGCTATATCACGCGCGTGAGCTCGCTATGACGCGCATGCAGGCGGAGGCAAACGAATTGGGCGCCGACGGCATTGTCGGCGTGCGGCTCACCGTAAAGCACATGAGCTGGAGCGCGGACCTGGCCGAATTTGTTGCTATTGGCACTGCTGTCTATCACAAGGACAGAAGCCAGGGCAAATCATTCAAGACTGTGGACGGGAAGGCTTTCACGAGCGATCTTTCCGGTCAGGACTTCTGGACTCTGTTGCAATCGGGCTACAGACCCGTCGGCATGGTGATGGGCAATTGTGTCTATCACATCGCACATCAAACTGTAGGGCAATGGTTCAAAAATCTCGGACAAAACGTCGAGATGATGAACTTCACGCAGGGGCTGTATGATGCGCGAGAACTGGCAATGGAGAGGATGCAAGCGGAAGCCGAGCACCTGCAGGCGGAAGGCATTGTGGGAGTCAACATCAATGAAGGACGCTACGGCTGGAGCGCAAACGTAATTGAGTTCTTTGTCGTAGGCACAGCCATCATTCCCATGCGCGCGGACCACCATATTTCTACACCCCAACTGGTGCTGTCGCTAAACGACTAGCGCCATGCGAATTCGAGTGCGGGCGCGCGCGTTTGGATGCTTCTTTATGCCAATCCTCGACTGCAATGACACTCGTGTAGTGGATGGCCATGGCTCTGGTTTAGAGCGTAATTCTCCAGCAGCTGGATAGGCGTTTCGAAACAATTACTTCGCAATTCGCTGGTTCTGCCGGTTTGAAATGAGCTTCTGGAAGGTGACTGCACTTGAGCAGCGATCCTTAACTTCTGTGTGCTCAAAGTACAGATGCTATGTCAGTGTGGGTGAAATCACGGCCCGTGTAGAGCAAGGGCTCTCCCTTGTCCTGTGCCAGCGCATATGCAAAACAATCGCCAAAGTTGAGTTGCGCAGGATGTCCGCTTCCTTTGCCAAAATCTTTGTAGGCTTCCCGAGCCAGACGAGCCTGAGCCTCCGTGACAGGCTCAATGAGTATGTTGGCGAGCCTGATCATTTCGTCGACTCGACGACTGGCAATGGGATCTCCACTTGCATCGATGACTATCGCTACCTCAAGGAAATTTGCTGCTGATATGCGGCACACGTTGTGTTGCTCGAGTGCCTCGGCGCAAAGTTTTGCGCTTTGCTCGGCTCGTAAAATGGCTATGAGTGCGGAGCTATCTACAATCAATTGGGCAGCCCTTTGTCGTCGTAGAGCAAATCTCCGTGGTCTTTAGACAAGAACGGCTCCTTTAACCGCTTTGCGCAGTCCTGCCCTAACAGAAGCAGCTCTTCGGATAGACTTCTCCCCCGTGCTCTTCGTATTCGATTTAGTCTTTCTCTCACGGCTGCGGTTATGGCGGCAGTTTGGCTTTCGCCTGTCAGCTCAGCCAGTTCTCTGACAAGTCTTTGAGTCTCTTCGTTTTTGATGTTCATGCCCATAAAGCGACCCCGGCACTCTCTGCGGTTGTATTGGATTATACCATAGTATAAGGACGAGGTATAAAGGTATACGTTTCTATGACCGCGAGTGGCCCCTGCCAAAGGCGCGCCGGCATCGGGTCGTCACGATTTTCTGTCCAGAAGGACGGCAATTGCTGCGCCGCATGCCAGCGACAGCAGGTAGATGGTGGCAATTATGCTTGCCGATAGCAACGCTCGCCATCCGAGATCGAGACCAAAGCCGAAGTTATCCAGCCCAAGCGAAAGCAAATTTCCAAAGACGTTCAGCGCATTAACCATAAGTAGTGGCATGGTCGTGAATACACCGGCGATTAAGCCAGTGACTGTGTCTCTGATCCGCATGATACGCGTAACTGCGAACGCGCAGCATGCGAGCAACAACGCGTGCAATGCCCAGGAGACGTTATACGGAAGAGACTCCGGTGGCAGAACCAAATACAGTGAGCCGAGGCAAAGCGTAACAATGCCGGGCAGCAATAATCTGGAGGGCAGGACACGACCGCGAATTGCCTGGCAAAAACGAAGAGCGCTGCGAAACCCTAGTATGGCGGACAACGAAATTAAAGGGGCCATAGATATGTATGCTGCCGACGCCGATCCGCCGGAAGACACGTTCTGACAGACAAAGACGATCCAGCCGGCTATTATGATTGCAAGAGCAACCGCCCATTTGCGCGTGCGACCGTGAAATGTTCTGCAACAGCCCATGAACCAGGCAGCACACGCTGGAAGAAAGACAAGATATTGGGCATAAATTGCCGTCCAGCCCTGATTTGATTCATGTGCCTGTCCAAAAAGGCGCTCGACTATGCGGTAGCCCATATCAAAGCTAACATCGACAAAATGGCATGCTCCGATGGCAAAGATACCAGCGAGCACGCTACAGGCAGCCAGCTTAAGCCAATCCTTTGCGCACCAGGATTGCGGTGCATCGCATTGCGGCGCACCGAATCGCGGCACGGCGTATGGGCCGGCAATGGAAATGTTGACGGCAGTGTCCTGCGATGATGGAACTCGGGCAGTGTCCTGCGACGGTTGGACTCGACTTGCGGCAGAGCTAGCGTCTTCGCTGTCGGCCACGATGGGAACGCGCGAGTCGGATGCGGTCGGGAGCTCTGACCTAGCCTCCGCCTTTCTCGCTTCGTCCAGCAGACGTACGTCCATTCTGTTGTTGGACCCATCTTCTCCGGTTTCCTCCACCAAACGTAAGTTGGGGCTGTTTTGGGACTCAGCCGCAAGAGGCGAAACGCTTTGCTTGTTGTCGCCAGGTTTTAGCATGCCGAGTGTTGTCCTCGTTTGTTCCTCTAGATAATCGCCCTTTACTTCTATTGATGTTGAAGACTGACGAATTTTCAATAGTTCTAACCCTGATCTAATAGATTTGACTACTACAAGTGTCAAATTAGGCGAAAATCCAAATACAGACCCAAATCCGATTTTTTGTTGCCAAGAAATCCGCCTGCGCGTTAGCGTCCTGCGCAGGCGGAACCCGGGAATAAATTATGACTTCATTTGTTTAGCGGTTTCATTAGCGGTTCCACTTTGCAAGAGACACCTTCTCCTGACTGGTTTCGTTCAAACTCGGCGACTAATTTGACGGGCGTTTTCAATTCGCCGGGTGGCGGGAAAGGAGCGGCTTTCTTTATCGCTTTGATCATTGCAGTTCTAGTCACAACAGACTGACCCTCAGCCGGCGCATCGTCATCGCTAAGCAAGGTGACCCGGCCAACGTTGCCTTTGGCATCCACTTCAAATCCGACTTTCGCATGCACTACTTCAAATCCGCCGGGTACTTTATATTGAGTGATGATCTTCTTGGAGATTTCGTCGAAGTACGCTTTATCACCGGCTGCAATGGCACCACCCGCAATACTAAGGGAAAGAAATGTTGCAGCAATCATTGCCGAAAACCGTTTATCCATTATTGAAAGATCCTCTCTAAAAATGCTACAGAACCACGATTTGTACCTATCTGCACAGTTGACTGGCTTCCTCCTCTTTGGATTCTAGACGTAGCGATGCAGGTTTTCTCAATCATTCAAATATTCTTCTCATGGGAACATCCGTTCAAAAAATTCGTCTTTGCCGCGCTTGTTGCAGGTTGCATTCGGGGTGCGCGCTCCTCACACTTCCCCCACAGTGGAGCGGTACTTTGGGAACGTAATCGGAGCCGGGAAGCCAGAAGAGCTGGTGCATAGATATGTTAATCGCCAGGAATGCAACCGGTGCTTCGAAGTGAAAAGGAGGCGGAAAGTCATGGAAAAAGCAATCCCGTTCCCAATTGAGACGCCCGCTCGCAACACCGTCCTTTCCTTTCTTGTTGGTGCAGGGTTGGCTGGCGGAGCGTGTTTTCAAGGTTCGTTTGCCGCGGAGCAAATTACTGAGAACGCTCAATCAGCGAAACCAGTGCAATGCACCAGAGTATGCGAGAGCGCACAAGTGGCGAAGGCTACGCAATGCACCAGAATATGTACTAACGCGCGGCATTTTGATGCGCCGTGCCCGCTGAAGGTGCTCAGGGATCAGGCTGACCAAGTTCCTGTGCTCGTTCCTATCACGTTTGAAATGATCTGGATTCCCGGTCAGCAAGCGAAGGTTGACAGGAGAATTGCTGACGCTGATAAGACGCCAGCAGCTAATGCCGATACAACCAGAATTGTTCATGCGGACAGTAAGCGAGTTGCTGATGCGGACAGAACGCGAATTGCCAATGCCGACAAAACGGGAGTTGCTAATGCGGACAGTAAGCGAGTTGCCAATGCCGACAAAACGGGAGTTGCTAATGCGGACAGTAAGCGAGTTGCTAATGCCGACAAAACGCGCATTCCTAACGCCGAGAAAACGCGAGTTGCTGATGCCGACAAAACGCGAATTCCTAATGCCGAGAAAACGCGAGTTACTAATGCCGACAAAACGCGCATTCCTAACGCCGACAATGTACGCGAAGAATCAAAGTTCGATGAGCAGCAAATTGATCGTTGGCCATTCTTCAATCTCTCCTATGTACCGGAGATAAAGACCGAGCAAACGAAGCAGGCAATGAAGATTGAGGCGAACATGAAGGACATCAATCAAGCCAATTTGGAGGTGGTGATCGATAGAAACGTTCTGACGATTCGTGGCAGTTTAAATGAGCAGAAGCGACTGAACAAAGAAGGAAAGGTGACTATCGCGGAGAATTTCGAAAGAGATTTTGCGCTCCCGTGGCAGGCCGATGTTGACAAAGTCGATGCCGTTTTGCAAAACGATGTTTTGACAATCACGGTTCCAAAATGCCAGCACCACCAGGTTACAACCAAGCGGATTGCCATTAAGAGAGTGTGAGCAATAATGCCGAGTTTGCGTGGACGCGGAGGCCCGACTGTCAATCGGGCCTCTTCAAATGTTGATGCTCTTAAGCCCGCCTGTCCGTCTTCACGACCAGGCGAGCTTGAGCATCCCCGTTCAGTCGTGGGTTGAGCGCATTGCTATTACAGTTCATTGCTATTACAGTTCAGTGCTATTACAGTTCATTGCTATTACAGTTCAGTGCACTTACAGTTCAGTGCTATTGCAAATTGCGCGTCGCCCATCTTAAAACCGACGTTTCTTGCGGGCTCAGTGTGGCTTCTCTGATGGCTCGATTGATTTCTCGACCGTTTACCACACCATTATGGTTGTGGTCGAGCTGCTCGAAGCGAAGGGCGACGATTTTGTCGAATTGGCGAACTGATGATGTGTACTCATTTTTCCTGTCGAAACGGCGGATCTCTTGCAAGCTCACCCCATTGCCATTTCTGTCAATGTTGTCATAGTTCTTGTTAAGAGCATACAAATCATGCTTTTGCTCGGGTGTAAGCTTCTCGTGGGCCAATGCCGACTTTATTTCATCTCGCGTGATGCGACCGTTGTGATTATGGTCTATGCGGCACATCAGATCACTCACGCTCGGCGCGATCTGGTTGTCCTCTTTCTCCATCAGAGGCTTGCCCGGACATTTGGCCTTCGCTATTTTCTTGGCTTCAACATCGCTGAAATCCAGCTCTACTGTGGGAAGATAGACGCTCGCCGTATTGTCCGGGGAATTGTGCAAGCTGATCACTCTCGAATCTGCTTGCAGTGTTGAACGCAGCTCCGCATGAACTTCGCTGAGAGAGTCTGATGTCCTCACCGCCGGGCATTTGAACTGTTCAAATCCTACTTCTGTCATGAATGTCGAGCCTCTTAGTAATATCTGGGGATGGGCGACAGCTGCGCTGCCTATGAACGCAAGATTAGAGCCCGCCTGTGATAGAAGGGCGACGGAAGTATGACAGAACTGTGACAGCGAAAACTAATCACTTTTCCTGCGTTGACAGCACAAGCCCTGTTGATCTTGACCACATCTGACAGCGTATGAGCTGTCATTCTCTAAGGTGACACGGCATAACAATTACCTAAAATTGATGTTCGTTTTTCGCATTGGAAGGACAACGGCCGTTCTCCCAAACACGATATGGCTGACGAGCTACTTGGCCGATCGCAGCCTGTAGCCGACGCGCGCGACGTTTTCGATGATTGATTGTGTCGGATCATCAGAGCTGTCCACAGCTTTGCGAATTCTTCTTATTGCCGCTCTCAGCCCGTCGGGGGAGGCGTCTGAATCATAGCTCCAGACGCGCGCCAGGATCGTCTCGACGCTGAAGACGTGGTCGGGATTGCGCATGAAAAACTCCAGCAATGCAAAGTCCTTCGGAGTCAAATGCACATCTTTGCCCGCTTTCGTCAATTTGTAATTGACGGGATCGAGCACCAGGTCACGGCAGCTTAAAGTGTTGCTGCTCACATGTGCGGCGCGTCGCAAGACTGCTCTGATGCGCGCCAACAACTCTCGTGCCTCGAACGGTTTGGTTATGTAGTCATCGGCACCGCAATCGAGACCTGATTCCTTTGCGTCGATGCCTCCTTTTCCGGTGAGCATAATCACAGGCGTTGTCTTGCCGGTCGCGCGATAGTCTTTTAGAACGTCCAGTCCGGACTTCCCTGGCAGCTGCCAATCGAGAATAATGACATCAAAGTCGTCGGTTTTCAGCATGTAATCAGCTGTTGTGCCGTCCCCCGCCGTCTCGACGACATGACGTTCTTGCACAAGAACATCTACAATGGTCGTAGCCATATCGGGGTCATCTTCAACTAGCAGTATTTTCGGCACGATTGAGCTTTACAGATTGGAATTGACCATACCAATATATACACATTGAAAGCGTGCTCTCAATCATGCGACCAAGATTATCGGTATCTGCCAAAGTGATTTTGTTAGTTCTGTTGCCGCTCTGCGTGCAACTTGCATTTTTGATCGAGATGGCTTGTCTGCAGCGCGGCGCCGAGGAGGAGCTGCGCCAGTCGGTGAAAGCGAAGAAGACAACGGAGGCGCTAAACAGCATATCGGGTGATGTCTTCGATATAGCATCGCGTTTCAGCACGCATGAGAAGATCGAGGAGTTTGCGGCTGACGACGAGCAGTACCAGGAGCTTTGGAAGCGCTCTCGCGATCACTACGCAGAGCTCAAGAAGCTGGCGGCAGATAATGCCGAGCTGTATACAATCGTGCTTGCCTCGGAGCGGGCTTGCTCGAATTTGTTTGCGCTGGTGCATGAGCTGAAGGACGTGATTGGCGATACTCGTCCAACAGCGCAGTTGCATCGAAAAATGCTGTGGCGGAAGATGAGAAAGGAGGTGAAAGAAATTCTCTATGTTGGGCTGGTGCAGGCCGCGGAGAAGCAAAAGAAGGCCGCTCAAGCAAGCATGGAAAGGCAGACGGAGTTGCGCGAGCTGCTGCAGCAATCGGCTGTCGCTATGGGAATCGTCAATGTCGTTCTGGCTCTCATTCTGGCGGTCTATCTGACGCGAAGCATATCGAGGCGTCTTGCTATTCTCAACGACAATACATATAGATTTGCCAGCGGTGTGCCTCTCAATCCTGTCCTCAGCGGTGCGGACGAGATTGCCAGGCTGGATCAAACTTTCCACAAAATGGCGGAAGAACTGGACGAGGCTACTCGCAAAGAACGCGAAGCGCAGATGTTGCGCAAACAAATGGTGGCGATGATTACTCACGATTTGCGCACGCCACTCTCCACGCTGGGCAACATCATGGAATTCTTGACGAACGGAGCACATGCGCAGCTTGATGAGAAGGGCAGGGGCTATATTGACATCGGCAAGCGCAATGTCAATCGCATGAGCGCACTGGTAAACGACCTGCTGGACATTGAACGAATTGATGCCGGGCAGATGGAGCTTCAGCGCGGCAAGATCCTTCTCGATGAATCTTTCGATGCTTGCGCAGCCAATTTGGCACCGCTGGCAGAGGCGAAAGGCGTGGCGCTCAAATTCGAGCCTGCGCGCTTCGTCGTGTCCGGTGATGAAGAGAAGATCGATCGTGTTCTCGTCAATTTGATCGCCAATGCGATCAAGTTCTCGCCCGAGGGAGCGCAAGTAAATGTCTCAGCTGCACAACAAGACGGCGTTGTTTGCGTGACCGTTCAAGATCAGGGAAAGGGAATTCCCCAGGACAAACTCGAAGACGTCTTCAAGATCTTTCATCGCGTGAAAGATGAAACAAGCGATGAAATGCCCGGCTCCGGGCTTGGTCTCTCGATTTGCAAATCATTTGTCGAATTGCACGGCGGCAAGATTTGGGTAGAAAGCGCTCCCGGCGCCGGCACCAAATTCATATTTACTTTGCCTTCGGCATAGAAACTTCGTTCCGCCGGCACGACATTCATGTTTACTTTGTCTTCGGCATAGAAGGAGTATCCTTCATTTCCGTCGGCACCAAATTCATGTTTACTTTGTCTTCGGCATAGAAGGAGTATCCTTCGTTCCCCCGACACGACATTCATGTTTACTTTGCCTTCGGCATAGAAGGAGTATGCTTCGTTCCGCCGACACGACATTCATGTTTACTTTGCCTTCGGCATAGAAGGAGTATGCTTCGTTCCGCCGACACGACATTCATGTTTACTTTGCCTTCGGCATAGAA
>DATNRC010000296.1:0-2794 GCA_036703705.1 Candidatus Obscuribacterales bacterium | reverse complement strand
CTGTTGGGCTCCTGCAAGCTCTCGAATTCGTCAGGCGTCTGTGCGACACTGACGAACGCATTCGTCTTGAGGCACGGTCAAAAAGAGGTTACGATCTCCACAATAATCGAGGCTGGCGTGCCAAAAATGAAGCGCGTACTTCTTACTGCTCACAAATTTTTCCCGGAACACCGCGCGGGGACGGAGGTGCTCACGCTCAGAATCGCCAAGGAGCTGACGAAAAGAGGCTACGAGGTTCTGGTCGTGGCCGCCAATCCGCCCGACGTGGATGCGCGCAGGAGACCCGGCAGGGAGACATCAGATTACGAATACGAAGGCATCCGCGTCCACATCGTTGAGGAGCCTTTGCGGCTCAAGAATTACAAATTCAGCTATGAATACTTTCATCCTGAAGTGTCCAGGCATTTCGCTGAAATCGTAAAAGCCTTCTCACCCGACCTCATCCAGATAGTGCACGCGCAAAATCTCTCCGCGGGCATCATCGAAGAGGCAAGGAAGCTGGGGCTTCCCGTTGTCTTCTATGCCACGGATTTCTGGTTCGTCTGCCCGATTGTCCAGCTGAAACGTCCAGATGGTGCGGTTTGTCGTGGTCCCGGCCCCATGGCCCTCAAATGCCTGGACTGCTATACGCCCAAGCTCTTCCCTCCGGCAAGCGAATTCGAAGAGGCAATCGCCTCAAGACACGGCGCCCAAATAAAGCTTTTGAGCGCTTTTCCTAAGCCGCTCTCCTCAGCACTCACGCGCATCCTGTACGGCGCCTATTGTTCGCTCAAAGCAAAGGCGGCTGTTGAAGCCACTCTCAAACGACCGAAAGCATTGAGAGATTATGCCAATCAGATGCAGGCGATTCTGGTGCCGACAAAACTGCTCAGGGATGTCTTCATTGAAAACGGCATCGCCGCGAATCTCGTTCATCACGTTCCTTTCGGCATCGACACGGCGTCTCTCAACCCCTATCAGCAAAAAACGCCAAGCGACAAATTGCGCATCGGTTTCATCGGGACCTTATTCGAGCACAAAGGACCGGACCTTCTCGTGAAAGCCTTTCTGGCTCTGCCTCCGGATGCCGAGGCAGAATTGAAAATCTACGGCGATCCAAAGCAATTTCCCGAGTACGGTGAAAAGCTCATGGCAATGGCCCATGACGGCTCCGCCAACGCAAGCAAGATTCACTTTGCGGGAACTTTTCCCCAGGCGAAGTTCGGCGAAGTAATGGCAAACCTCGATCTGCTGGTTGTTCCTTCCCGATGGTACGAGAATACGCCGCTTGTTATTCAGTCGGCCCTGGCAACCAAGACACCGCTCATTGCCACCGATCTCGGCGGCATGGCGGAAATCATTCATCACGAGGTCAACGGTCTCTTGTTTGCGCTCAACGACAGCCGTTCGCTCAAAGATCAGTTGCTAAAAGTACTTAATGATCGCTCATTGATCGAGCGTTTTCGCGCCAACATCCAAGCCGAGCGCTCCGTGGAGCAAATGGTCGACGATATCGAGGCCGTATATAACAAGCTCTGGAATGCACCCGCAAAGACACCGGCCGGGACAGGCGCCAATTATTGACATTCCTCGACGGAGCGTTCGGCACGACAGCCCGACGTGATTTGTCAAAAGTGACATATCTTTTCAGAAAAGTTATGTCAAATTTGACAAAAATCAGCCTGGAAAGGTCCGACGACTGAGATTTTTATGTCATTTTTGACATATGTCACTTTTGACAAAAGTATCCAAGCAAGTCTGCGGTTTGTTCGCCGCCATAGATGTCGATGCCTGGAAGGCGGAAATTCTCTTGGAGTTGCTTGGAGTTGCTTGAAGTTGCTTGAAGTTGCTGATTGGCATTCGAGAACGAACGTAATTCCGGTACGTCGCGATTCGGAACGTAATTTTGGTACATCTCGGGAAGACCCAGCGTTCGAATAGCTGCTAACATTCTTTACGCGCTCCCAATCGTAAGCAAATGAAAGCATTAGTAATCGGTGGCAACGGCTTTATTGGTACGCATCTCGTCGATGCTCTTCTGGCACACGGGCACGAGGTGCGCGTATTCGATCGCTACCCGAGCCGTTTTCGCAAGCCCATTGATGATGTCGAATATTTGATCGGCGATTTTTGTAATCACGGCGAAATGCAGGATGCCGTAAAGGGCATGGAATGGGTGTTTCATCTCGCGTATACGACGCTGCCGCAAACGTCGAATGACGATCCGGTTTATGACGTGCGCTCCAATGTCGCAGACACCGTGCAGCTTTTACAGGAATGCCGGCAGATGGGAGTGGCTAAGGTAATTTTCATCTCCTCCGGCGGCACCGTTTATGGCATTCCGCAGACAGTGCCGATTCCCGAAGAGCATCCTAACGAGCCCATTTGCTCTTACGGCATAAGCAAGCTGGCGATTGAGAAATATCTTTATCTGTTCTACAAGCAGTGGGGGCTTGACTACGTCGTTTTGCGAATTTCCAACCCCTATGGTATCGGTCAAAACCCTTATGCCAAGCAAGGCGCAATCGCCGTTTTCATGGGCAATGTGGCGCGCGATCAGCCAATTACGATCTGGGGCGACGGCAATGTCGTCAGGGATTACCTCTATGTAACGGACGCTGCACGCGCTCTTGTCAAAGCAGCGGAATACAAGTCAAGCAACAGCGATCCGCGCATTTTCAACATCGGAGCAGGGCGGGGCTATTCGCTCAATGAATTGATTGATGAAATGCGGCGCTGCATAAAACGCCCCATTGAAGTGAGATACACTCCGGCACGAAGTCTCGATGTGGCAGTAAACGTACTGGACATCAGG
>DATNRC010000295.1:0-5937 GCA_036703705.1 Candidatus Obscuribacterales bacterium | reverse complement strand
GAGGATGATAGTCGTCCGCATCCAGGAACTCCCAGCCCAGCAAATCGGCGAGCGCCTTGCCGACCGTGGTTTTTCCTGCTCCAGCGACGCCCATGATGATTAAAACCCTGAGGCGTGGTTTGGCTGCCAGCTAAATTTCTCCCCTTCAAACGATCCATTCAGGATAAGATTTACTGTATATTAACTCTCCAGTCCGTCCGATTGGCGGTTGTCCGACCAGCAAATCAAATTCGACAAGAATGATCATCATTTCCTAATGTGTGCTCGAAAGCGATGCTACCACATGTGGTAGCACGCAGATGGACGTCAATTCAGGTGCTGCCATGCCAAAAAAATTCCTTGCTTCGTTAGCGGCTTCACTCCTTTTCATGAGCTCCAGCCCGATGAGCGCTCAAGAGTCAAAGCCTGAGGCGGGCGGCTTGCCGCCGGCTGTTTTGGGAGAGGTGACCGGTTCGCAAGGTGCAAGCGACGGTGAGAAAAAAACTGAGCCTCAAAGCACGAGTGAAGCAGCCGCGACTCCGCCGTCAGCGTCCGCTCAGCCGAAAGTAGAAGAGAAAGGAGAGGTGAAGCTCGAGCGCGAAAAGCCTGCTGCCGACGTAAGGCGGCCGGTCCAGACAAGCGCTCCTGCTGCTAAAAAACCTCCTGTCCTGCTGTTTGGCCGCATCGAGGAGATTGCCTCCAAAGCCGAGCCTTCGTTTCCAATAGTTCTGAAGGCCCTTACGCCCAAGATGGACCAGCGTCCCCTGCTGCAAGGGGAAGCCAGCGCAGGAACCCTGGCCGGCAATGTGGTGAAATCCTATCCTACTGATTTCCGCGGCACCTGGGGCGGTAAGCTGCAGATGCTGCAGATGCAATTCGATCCTGTTTGCTACCAGATCGATCCTGAGGAGGCAAGACGGACACAGGAAGTGCTGCACGTGGGCTCCCAGGGCACGGCCAATTTCACATTCAATACCGATGCCGGCGGGCAGATCACCTCCGAGCCTACGCAGATTGTTTTCATGGTGCCCTACAACAAATCCTATTCCGCCACTCTGACCAATCAAATGCTCGGCTCACAGGCGAGCGCATACGGACCGATGGCGGGAATGGTGCAGGGCATGCTGGGCAATATGCAGGTGCCGATCATGATGAATTTCGGCAATTGGCAAACCGGGGGCTTCGTGACCGGGGTCTCCGGCAACCAGGCGCGCAGCGTCTTGTTGAGCAACCGCATCAAGCAGCTTGCTCCCGGCGTGCTGGAGCAACAGGTTATAAGCTCACAAACGAATCAAGTGAAGAGCACAGGAAAAATTTATTACACCTATGACGAAAATGTGTTCCGCTACACGCAAAGAGGTCCCAACCAGCTCTACGTGGAGATTGCCTCCGTCACCTACGGTCAGGACAGGCGTTTTCAGAAGAAAATGGTCCTTGCCGGCTACGTCAACAGAGGTGCCGTGCAACAAGACATGAGCAATCCCTACACTCAACTGCAGCAGATGCTGGGACCAAATTCGCCGCTTCAAGTGCAGCCAGGCGGTGGAGGCATGCCTTCTTTGCCGCCCGGATTCAATCCTTTCCAGAGCATTTTCGGTCAATAGGCAAGGCCGGCACAATGCCGTATGCTCATCATTTGAATCGAGCGTTTTAGCGTGACGCCCTGAATGGTGTTTTATGGATCTGAATCGACTTGCTGATGTAGTGGAGACGATGATTCTCCAGCACGATTACCCCGGTTTTGAGCCCCGGTCGTTGAAGCTCGGGCTGCCTGAGGATATCGAAGGCGGACCGGCGAAGCTTTTCAGCCAGGCGCTCGGGCACAGCAACGTTTACGTGAAATTGGCAGCGCTGAGATGGTTTCAAGATCATCCAGGCATGGCGAAAGGCCACATCAATGCGATCAAGGGTTTGCTCGTGAGCGACGACGAATGGGTGCGGCTGGAAACAGTAAAAGCACTGGAGCGCGTCAACCACCCGCCCAAAGGAATCGCCTTTGAGATTGCGCACCTCCTTAAAGACGGTAATGCTGAAGTGCGCAAGGAAGCTGCTAAAGCGTGCGGCAAAGTAATGAAGCGGGCGAAGGAAAAGGACGAAAGAGTTCTTGAGGCTCTGAAGCAAGCCTCGCTTGATGCGGAAGCCGAGGTAAGGTGGAAGGCTCAAAAAGCTCTTCGCACGCTGGGTGAACTGGCCAGTTAAGAAAAAACCGCATCTGAAGCCGGTCATGAGCCTGCCTGGCTCACTCTCTCTTTGAGAGCATCAAGTCGCTCCAGGAATTTCAGCTCTTCTTGAAGTCTTGCGTAAAAGCCATGCTCGTAGTATTGCTCGAGAAAATTCCAGCTGTAGTCAATTGTTTTGTGAAACTCTTTCAGGACGTCGAGCATTTCAGAAATTAATGCTTGCCCTTCCTTAAGTATGAATTGGTCCTCTTGTTTTTTCTCCAACCCATACACCTCATGGATAGAGGCGATGATGTGAGCAGCCGCCCGGATCCATTTATGGAAATACGCTGCAATCATTTTTTCCTCGAGAGTAACTCTTTTCTCTGCCAATTTTGCCAGGGCTAAAACGAGAAGAGCAAGCACTTCAGCGAGTTGCTGAGACAGGCAAAGCCAGCTGGATAATTCGTCCGTGCGCGGTTCGTTCATTGGATCTGCGATCATAGCACCACTGTCGCCCTACATAACTTTTAGCCGCCGCAGGGCTGTATCTGCGGCGGCTTCCTTCTGGTTGAAAATTTTTTCTTGCTTGCTATCTCTTGCTTTTAATTGCCACTGCTGCTAGTTGCGTCGTCCCTCAGGTGTCAATTCGCGAAGTTGCAAGAGTAGGGCCAGTGTTTTGAAATCAAGAAAGCGTCGGAACAAACGGCTCTGAGACTTCCATTGTGCTCACGGCAAGGTGGGCTGAGCCTTGCTGGCGTCTGAAGTTGTCCAGATAACGTCTCAATGCCTCTCTTATCAGGTCTGAGCGTGTGCGGTGCTCGCATTGGGCAATGTAATCGACTTGCTCTAGCATGGCTGGTGGTAGGGCTATCAGTACTTTTTTGGGCATGGGTCATTCCTCTCGCGGAGACAAAGGGGTACGCCGGGACTATTGGACACCGATCAGCAAAGTCCCTACACGGTTCTTAACATATGGTAAACCGCGCTCGTTGCAGGTGGGATTTGTTCAACCACCTTCGATCGCTATTCACTTTACACACTAAAACCAATATCGTAAAGGTCCGAAAGGTGCATAAAAACGCAATTGTGTGTGATACCACCTAAAAGGTTTTTCTGAAACTTGCAAACGCAACACACATAAGACTCGTGCTCGGTATGCCTGTTTCCATGCGGGTTTTGTATAGACGGTTATTATGCCTTCGGACATATGCAACCACTTGCAAAACAATTTGCCTAATGCTAGCCGGACGATCGTTCTGTCGAAAATACGTACGACCGCCCGGGCAAGAAATCCCATGAAAGCTGCGTTTCCCGGCATCCATCTCAGGAAGCCCGGCGTTTATGTGCGTTTGCACAAAAGCATACATAAGCTCCCTGCTGATGACTGATGACAGGCGGATATTCAGAGATGTCTCGGTAGATCATTGCAACGACGTCAGGTGAAGAGATGCGCCTCTTTTGGTCTCAAAGAGATCTTCTATTGAATACCGCCCGCAAAGCCAATCGGCGTAAGCGAGGGCCAGGAGCTTATTGCTCCCGGACAGGCAATGGGCTGGCAATGGAAGCGGCTCCGGCCCTGTCAGTGACTGGCAACCCGGCGAATCTTCCTGCCATTCCGATTATGCGGATGTACTGATTAAGCCGGAAACCGCCGACGAAGTTGTGCCAAACCTTGGCGGGCTCGTGGTATCACCGGTGATATCGCCTGATTTTCACTCCGCGAAAACTGGCCGGGCAATAAAGAAAAATGAGACGCCTCATTTCTTTTTGCTGAATCCGAAAAACGTCATGCCCTGCCGTTTATGCCAAATGAGCTCGCTGCCTCAGCAATAAAACCCCATGATTTCCGGTTTTCAACGGCTTGCCCTTCTAAAAGCCCGTTCAGCACTCACTCTTTATAATATGCTCGCCATTCATCCCTACCTTATTTATATGGAGGCGGTTTCTTGCTGGAGAGTAAAATTGACCTCAGTGAGGATAAAGCATGATCATTGCAACGTGGAACGTCAACTCCATCTCCGTGCGCGAACCGCAGGTCGTCGAGTGGATAAAAGCCAACCGGCCCAATGTGCTCTGCATACAAGAAACGAAAATCACCGATGACAAGTTTCCACAAGCTGCATTTAAGCAACTGGGGTACAACGTCGAGTTTTGTGGCGAGAAAACTTACAACGGAGTGGCTATCATCGCCGACCAGCCAATTGAGTGTGTCCTCCGGGGGTTGCCCGGAGAAGGACAGCCGCAGGCATGCCGATTCATCGAGGCTAAGGTCGGCGGCATCTCAGTGGCTAATGTCTACATTCCTAACGGGCAGGCTGTCGGCTCGGACAAATATGCCTACAAGCTTCGCTGGCTGGAGAATTTGCGGCAGCATCTGCTCAATTCTCACAAGCCTGATGAGCGGCTTGTCGTCTTAGGCGATTACAACATCGCTCCTGAAGACATCGACGTTTATAACGCGATCGAAACGGCAGGCACGATTATGGTAAGCGAAGAGGAGCGGCAGGCATTGTCGCGCATCAGGGACTGGGGTCTCACGGACACTTACCGCATGCATGTTAAGGAGGGCGGTAATTTTTCCTGGTGGGATTATCGAATGATGGCTTTCCGGCGCAATATGGGCTACCGCATCGACCACATATGGGCAACCGAGCCTGTCGCTCGCCTCTCCCGGCGTGCCTGGATTGATAAAGCGACGCGCAAGCTGGAGCGGCCTTCAGACCATGCGCCTGTGGTGATTGAAATTGCGGATGTTTTGAACTGACCTACACTTTGGCAGGTTCTTTTACTTTGGCCGGCTTGCTGTAGGGGAAGATGATGTCGCCTCTTTCGATATCAGCGAGCCCCGGGAAGCCGCCGTCGATGATCAAATCAGCCAGCTTGGAGCAAGCTTTGAAATAGCTGTCTGAAGGACGCTCGCCTAATAGTTTGCGTCGCAAGTCCTGGCAGAGGATGTCCGCCGACATCTCAATAGCCAGATTGTCCTGCTGGTGCGCCCACATGCAGGTGACGAGGATGGTGATGACGTCCTGCACACGCTGCGAGAGCTCAGCAATGCGGCACTGTCTGTCGGCAAGCTTCAATTGATGCTTGATCATGGCACCACTCAATTCGAGCGGCGATTTCTCCAGTTGTTCGACTGCAAATTCGACGTGGTTCATCAGCGCCGGACCAAGCTTCGGTCCGTTATAGCTGTCAGGAGGCGCGAAGCGCTTACCCAGCCACCAGAAGGCGTAAGGGAAGAGCTCGCCTTTCAATGCCCAGACGTGGGCCGGATTGGCCGGACTGAACGCCTTGATGTTCTCCCGCTGCAGGGCTTTGCCGACCGGCTCGAAGAATTGCTGCCCGTGCACTTTCGCCAGCGATTTGAAAAATGCCATGCCGAGCATTTCGCCTTCGCCTTCGTAAATACATGGCGCCAGAAAGTCGTGCACATTGTCGCCAAAAAGATGGCCTTTGACGAAAGACCTTCCGCCGTGCGTCTTCATGAAGAGCTCGATTGCCACTTCCTTCTCGGCTTCGCTGCCGAAAATCTTGGCAATGATGCATTCCAGCTCGCCGCGGTATCCCTGATCGAGCAGCCACGAACCCCATGAATAGAGGGAGTCGGCGCCGACAATCAAGGCAGCCGCCCGCGCAAGACGGCGCTTGACCAGCTCGCGCGTTTCGATCGCATGTCCGTATGTCTCGCGGAAGTGCGCCCAGGGAAGCATATTCGCCAGCATCACTTTCATCACTCCCGACGCCGAGGCGCAAAGGGCAAGTCGACCCAGGTTGAGACCGTGATAGGCGACGG
>DATNRC010000294.1:0-5884 GCA_036703705.1 Candidatus Obscuribacterales bacterium | reverse complement strand
GATGCAAATCTCCAAAATGGACATTCTATGGCGCTCGGCGGACTTGTCTGCATGCTCTCAAACAAGCACCTGAACTGCGCGAGCGGCTGGCTCTGCCGTATTTACTAGATAAGCCCGGGGTGCAACTGAACATATAGGTATATATATTCGACACCAGTCAGAGCTTGATCGCGCGGCAGTTTTCCGCGAGGAAAAAACATTTGGCTTTGAAGGACATTCTTAGTGCCTCCTTAACCACGGACCTTCAAAATGGGATAGACAGCACTGAATGCGAATCCGAAAAATGGCGGAGCAAGACCGCCTACACGCCGAGCCCGCGAGGAAGAACATTCTTCTCGGGTGCAGTTTCCACACTCATGAAAGGATTCACCATGCTGCGCCTCATGCCAAGCCCGCTCAAGCGTCCGCAGTTTCATTTCCTCACCCTCTTTTATCTCCTCACCAATTTGGGCAACGCCACTTGCGCTCAAGAGCTCACTCAAGATAGAGGCTTGTGGGCACCCATAACCTTGAAGTCGCCTGTTTACAAAAAGGTAGAGGCATCACTGGAAGTGCAGCCACGCTGGCAATCCACTGCAGAAAACGGCATCAGTGAAAACATCATTCGGGCCGGTCTCGGCTTTCGCCTGACAAAAAATGTCTCCATTTTCGGAGGCTACTACTGGTCGTCCAAATTCGAAGAAGAGCTTGATTGGGAGAATCGTCTCTGGCAACAAATCACGTATTCAAAGAAGTTTGCTCGCTTTTCGCTGCAAAACCGCACTCGCCTGGAGGAGATTGCTCAGGAAGAACCGCTCGGCGCCGCCTGGCGCGTGAGACATCAAATCCGATTCTCATATGATCTTCCGAAAACAAAGTGGTACGTGGTCGTAGCTGAAGAGCCCTTTTTCTATCTCAACGGGCAGGAAAATGGTCCTCGCCAGGGGTTCAATCAAAATCGAGTCACATTGGCAGTAGGACGAAAAATCAACCGTTGTGTCCGCACCGAATGCGGTTACATCAATCAGTACAAAAACAACCGCGGCTCTCCGGACCTCGTCAACCACATATTGTTGACCCAGGTTTCAATCGATCTCGATAATTTCTTTTCGCAAAAAAAATTCAAACTGGCGCACAATCACCATCTGAAAGCAGCTGCACCGTGAGCTGTTTCTCGTGCCAAGACTTTGCAGCCGGCACGCGGAGTACCAGCGGAGTAACTTGGGGGCAAACCCACGAACGGCGACAATGACGGATGCGTAACGCGAGGAATCGGCATCTCCGCCCAACCTCGCTGGGAGTCTCCGCTCGCTGATCTCGTCGCCGTATTTACTATATCATAGCGTAATATAGCCCTTTTTAAAGCTCACCGGCAAACAAGCGATGCGAACAGGGCTGGCATGCGGGCGTGACTGCGACAAGCTTGCAAGCCGGTCCATCAGTTCACGCCACGCAGCCAGTCCTGAACGCGCATCGCCAGATCGCGCTCCGCCGCCGACAAGATGCCCTTCTCCACCAGAAGCTCGCCCAAGCGGGGCGGGGTATTGCCCTTCGCTCGTTCGCTTTCCTGGTATTTGAGCCACTCCTCTTTCTCGTCGACAGTCACCGCCCCAAGGGCGACGAGGATATCGCCGATGAATGACTTCTCGTCGAGCACGATCTCCACGCCTTGCTTCTGGAGCTCGTTTGCCGTCTTGCGATAGCGGCGTTGCACCTCGGCAACTTGCTCGCAGACGGCATGCTCCACAAGCCCCGCCTTCACGATCGCCTGTCCCAGCATCTGCCCCGCAAGGAGGCTCCTGTGACAGGCTTCGATTTGTTTTCTCGTGACCAGTTTGAAGGCCACGAAGTAGTCGCCCAGTTTCGACCGGGCATTTATCTTTGCCATGACCTTCTCCTTTCTTTTTTGCCACTCGCCGCCGCCGAAGGATCCAACACGAGAGGCACCGCCTCCCGCCATGCACAAGCAATTCGTCAGAAAGACCTTATGTCGCCTCATCAGCAACGCTTATCGCCAGAGATAGAACTCCAGTCCATGAAAGTGACACGGGGCGCTGCCCGCACATCTTCCATACCGGAGACATCACTGCTCCCAGTAGTCCATGAGTAGCTTGCGAAAACAAAAGCGCTCGTAAGCCCTCACACTAAAGGGGTCGGGTAAGCGTAGCCTAGCTACGACTCATTCAACTCAGGCGCGATAGCTCCTAGCCTTCTCCATGCCCTTGAACATGAAGATCTGGACAGCTGCCCCTGCCTGCATGCAGTAGGCCGCTCTTCCAGCTGTGACCGGCTCGCGAGCTGCTGCTTCCTTGGTGAGCTTCTCGATGTCCGCCTTCGCGGTCTCATCGTCGCCCTTCGCCTGAAGCGCTGCCAGCTGCGTGTCGAAGCCCTCGTAATAGTCGATCTCCGTCTTGAGGAGAGCGGCTGCATTTTCGAGGAGGCTGCGTGCCTGAGACAGGCACATAGCGACGACAGTGGCGGACATGACGACAGGGAAAGGCGCACCAGGTGCAGCCTGGGGGGCCTCGCTCTCCAGCTTGGTCACTTCGGAGCGCTGATAGTTGATCGTGCTGAGTTGGTCTTTCAGACCAGCAATTTGCTTATGCATGATTTTGCTCCTTCGGTTTTCTCGTTGTGGTTGTGCGCACAAGGAAGACCGAACCAGAAGCCATGCCATCTTCTGGAATCTCAGTTGATTGCCTGTATTCTGTTCGAAACTTCCGAGTGCGCGGATGTTAGGTTGATGAAGAAGTGGCAGCGGTTGCGCCCCTACCACTCCGGTTTATGTAACGGTGCCGTCCTAGACGGAGCGGCACCAGCCCTCCTGCTCGATGACGATGTCATCGGCAGGCACTGCGAGCGCCTCCGCGATCGTGCGGCGGGCCGTCTCTTCGTCGATGGACTCGACGTCGAGCGTGCGGTCCACCCAGCCATCGGAGCCGTCGGAATCCTCGACGCCGCCCGGACCCTCCGCCTCCTTGCGCGTCATCAGCGTGAAGTGGGGATAGCGCGGGTGATCGAGGGAGATGAAGTCCTCCCAGGGCGCCGGGAGCGTGCCCGTGATTTTGAATTTGATCATGCGTGCTCCTTTTGTTGAACCGCTTGCTCGAAGGCTCAGGCGCAGGTCGCCAGGCTGGCAACGGAAAGCGGCGCCAGCTCTCGGTGCATGTAGTGCACCAACACTAGCTCGAGACCCATGAGACAGCCGCGCTCGGTGTCTTCGTGACGTTAGCTCTTGTCAGCATACAGACCACGCTTGCGCGTTGAGATCTGCATACAAGGCGACAATCACCGAGCCCTGTGCTCGTGATGCCCCTGAGCAATCTAACCGGTTCACCCTCTCAAACCCCATCCAGAGCCTAGTGTGAGTCTCCGTCCCCGAGGACAGTTAGAAGTGACTCGATTTGGCGATGAGCTTTGCTGGGAGGGATCTAAGACGCTTGAAAACAGGTGGCCGATTGACGGCAAGAAACTATCAAACGCGAGGGTTGTCAAGCAATAGTTTTTTGTCGCGCAAAAGCCTTTGTTTCGCCCAGAACTTCTAGCATCGCTCGCACTGCGATCACGGTCACAAGATGATCTCGATCAACTTAGTGTTCTTCCCATTATGCAAGCTGAGCAAGCTGGGCATTAACGCAAGATCCGCCACCCACTAATGTTTAAACGGCGAATTCGGGAGTTCACAATGCCATGACAGATCCATGGCCAAGTCGCTGCCATCTGCGAATTGACGCAAGCTTGTCTTGTGAGACGATGGCGATGAGCTACGTTGTCGGAGTCAGTACGGTAGTGTTCCGACATGAGATCGGTGGTACCAGTCAAGCTGCAGACAATTAATCATACATGTGCGCCTCCCGCCATGCGTGCAACGGGCCCTGGCTTATTACGACACCCAGGCATACTTCGACCGCGCAGGCGACATGCTGACGCGATTAGCCGACTGTTCCTTCCAGATTCACCACAGCGCTGGCTGGCTTGCGTACTGGAAAGGGCTCAACGATCAGTACACATACCTTATTGGAATCCCCTACGGCAGCCTTGCGTGGCAGGTAACCAACCTTGCCGGCACAAACGAGCAAAAGCGTCAAAACACGGCTCAAGCTGTAGCAGGCCTGTTTTTGGGTCTCGAGCAAATGGGGCTCACCGACGCACTCAACAAAGATGGCATGGCTGCCAACCGTTTCATCGATGTTGTAGCCAGTCTTGGCGGTCGGATTGAGGGTGGGATCAATCTAAGCTCCGACAGAAACGTGAGAACGTATCCCGTGTCCCAGTCCTATCCCTACAAGGACGGCATTGGCTATGCGAACATGTTTTGGTTCAGCACAGGCTCTATAGCGAACGACGGCGGTTTTTCAAAGGGCGGCGCTATTGCTGAAGATTGCACAGGATGGCTGCCCCAAGAAGAAGAACATGAATGTGAGCCGTCCGGTGGCGGTGGCGGAGGCGGTGGACCTTGCTGCAGGCCGTATGAACCGCCGCAAGACTTCTCCACCGGCAGCGCAGCCTTCCCCTACGGACTGGATTTCTCAAGGCGTTACAGCGGCTGTCACCGCCTTGAGGAAGGAATACTGGGTTTAGGGTGGAGTCACAATTTCGAGCGCGGCATCACCGAATTCACAAGCGTGATGCAGGCTCTGGGAGAGGATTCCCCAATTGATGCCGCGGCCGCGATTACGTGCTCGCACATCGTGAAGACGCTGCTCGATCTGGCTGTTCCTCAACAACAAAAGCCCTTCGAGCGCATGGTGATAACCTCGTGCACCGCTGTCTGGTGGGCGGATCAGGTGTTCAAGAATTCTGTCGCCGTGGATCTCGGGCAACGCACTGAGGTTTTCACGAGGCTTCCCGACGGCACGTTCAACGCGCCGCACAACAGCGCCGCCACGCTGACGAAGGACCAGTTCGGCATCTATACCTACAAAACGCCGCAGGGCATGACGCTGACTTTCAATGCCAGCGGGCAGCTTGCAAGCTGGGCGTACCCATCGGGAGTCACAGTCTCCCTGACATACAACGCGGGAAAGCTGCAGAGCGTCTCCAACGGCATGGGGCGGCAGCTCAATTTCGTGTACAGCGGCAACTATCTGAGCCAAGTCAATGACGGTGCCGGTCGAAGCGTCAGCTTCTCAGTCAATCCGACGACGAAGCAGCTCGACAGCTTTACCGATGCTGAGGGCAAGGTGTTTAACTATGTCTACGATCAGCCAGGAAGGCTGCAGAAGGTGTTCGCCCCGAGGAGCGCAACGACGCCGATTTTGACTCGGACGTTTGACACGCTCGGGCGTATCGCGTCGGAGAAAAACGCGCTTAATCAGGAGACGACGTACTACTGCGCCGGGCCGCGCTCGGAGGAGGTAGAGCCGGGCGGGTTGAACTGGATTAAGTATTACGACCGTCGCGGAAACGTGACCAAGATTACCAATCAGCTTGGGCACAGCATCACGATGGAATACGACTGCTTGAGCCGTTTGACGAAGCGCACGCAACCGGAAGGCAACCGCTCCGAATTTTCGTATGACGCAAAGAACAACGTCCTGAGCATCACGGCTTATCCGAGGCCGGGCTCGCCGCTGGCGCCAATTACGGTGTCATTCACGTACGATCCGGTCTGGAACAAGGTCAAGACGATCACAGATCCGCTCGGGCGCGTCACGACTCTGAATTATGATCCCGCCAACGGAAATCTGCTCTCCGTTGAGTATCCGCAGGTAGACGGGCAGACGCCGACGGTTTCTTTCACTTACAACAGCCGGGGACAGGTGCTCACACGCACGGACGAAACCGGCATAGTGACTAAGTGGAACTATGACGCGACTACTGAAAAGCTGCTCTCGGTTGTGCACGATTTCGGCACCGGCAGGCTGAATCTGACGACGTCATTCGGATATGACGCCGCCGGAAA
>DATNRC010000293.1:0-3099 GCA_036703705.1 Candidatus Obscuribacterales bacterium | reverse complement strand
GTTAGCAAAGAGCATAGAAGGGCCGCCCGAGGTTTAAAAGTGATCTCAAACCGCTCAACAGCCCATTTGCGGATTGATGAAAGGGACCTTGGGGTATGAATTCAGTACTGTTCCTGAGCCCATGGCGCTCAACCAGAAGGGGGTTGCCTAGAGAAAAGTGAGCGCAAATACTGCTGACTGGTTCGTGCGCTACAAGTTCTGCCAGCCGTTGGGCCAAGGCGGCATGGGCGTCATTTACCTTGCTGAAGACAAGGCCAAAAACAATCAGCAATGTGTTGTCAAACAGCTTATTTCCAAGCCCACCAATTCGGATGAGCAAGCGGAGGCGGAACGGCTTTTCCAGCGGGAAGTGGAAATCCTGAGGCAGCTCGATCACCCGGGCATAGTCAAATTCTCCGACTTCCACGTCACGCCCGACGGCAAATATTTCCTGGTCATGGACTATGTGCCCGGCAAAAATTTGGACAGCATCGTGCAAAACTACGGGCCGTTCAGCTCAGAAGCCACGGTCGAAATAGCTATTCAGTGCTGTGAGGTGCTGGAGTACTTGCACGAGCACGATCCGCCCATCATCTATCGCGACTTGAAACCAAGCAATTTGATGCTGACCCCGGAAGGACAGATAGTTTTCATTGATTTCGGCATCGCCAGAGTTTTCATGCCCAAACAAGCAGCGACAAGAGTCGTCACCGCTGGCTATTCCCCTCCGGAGCAGTACTTCGGCAGGCCCGAAACGCGCAGCGACCTTTACGCGCTCGGCGCCGCTCTGGGACATTTGTGCACTGGTGTGCGGCCGAAACCGCTCTCCGTGAGCGCTCCCATCCTCGCCAATCCCGATGTGCTGCCGGCACTGGACGATCTCATTCGCCGGCTCACCGCCCACAATCCTGAAGACCGCCCACACTCGGCGCGAGAAGTACGCCACGAGCTCTATCAGATCTATCACGACATTCATCCGGATTTTCAAATTCCCGAAGAGGCGCTTGTCGCTTCGCCTCCGTCAAAAAAACCGCGCAAAGGGGGGCCTATAACAAACCCGCGTGCCGGTTTGTATTCAGAAAGCAAGCAACGCCCTGCCAACTGGCTCGACAGAGAACCAGCCAAAGAAGAAGACCTGCAAAAAATTACGCGCAAGGACGCCGAGCGCATAAGCTCTTCGCAGGTAATGCAGGCCGCCAATCAGCGTATTTCACGGGACGGCGTCGCCCGGGCTGAATTGCCGCCCACAAGGCGCGGCATGGTGCCCCCGCCCAAGCAAGGTTTCTGGGAAAGATTGAAATCCATGTTGCCGTTTTTCCGCGGCTAGCTCTTTGCCGGTTACTTGAAAAGGGCCTGGAATCCCATTTCGCGGGCCAGGGCGAATTTGCGCGCATGACGCTCTTCTGCCCGCTCGATGAGCGTCGTGATGAGCTCGGTGTAGAAGACAGGCGGCTCTGAGTTCATCCATAAATAGAAGGAGAAAGATCCTGGAATGGTATTGATCTCATTGAAATAAAGAGTGCCTGTTCCGAGGTCGAGCATGAAATCGATGCGCGAAACGCCGGAGCAGCCCATTGCCTTGAACGCCCGCACGGCATAATCGCGAGCCCTCTCCTTGAGCTCCTCATTGAGATCCGGCGGATCGATGACACGGGTGAGCGAAGCCATGCCGGCAAGCGTATTGCCGCCCTTCTTGCCTCCTCCGCGCATGTACTTGTCCTCGTAGGTAAGCTCCTCACCGGACGACGAGACGGGAATTTCCACAACAGATGCTGCCGGCTCGCCAAAATCCAAGACCGAGACATTGATTTCCAGCTTGTTGTCCAGGCACGGCTCAACCATCGCCGCCACATCGTACTTGAGCGCCAAAACAAGAGCAGCATCAAGCTGTTCTCGATCGCGAACTTTAGCCACACCGATTGAAGAGCCGAGATTGCACGGCTTGACGAAGAGAGGGAAAGAGTCAAGCCCCTCGTGAGCCAGTATCTGTTCTCTCAAATAAGACAGATGGTGCCCCAGGTCCGTCTCGATCGCTTCCCGCTTCACTACAGCTGTAGGCAAAACCGGGATGCCATGCGCCTCTGCAATTTTCTTGGCGTGATACTTGCTCATGCCCAGCGCAGAAGACAAAACATTGCAGCCCGTGTAGGGCACATCCGCCATCTCGAGAAGCCCCTGAATGCAACCGTCCTCGCCATATGTGCCATGGAAGGCGGGCAGAAAGACATCCACCGGAATGACGTTTTCAGAGCGCTCTAAAACGAGATTGTATGGGGATTGAGAACGGCTGCTAACGATCGTCAATCCGCCCACCGTCGGATCGGGAAGCAGTGTCACCTCGTCACATGACGAAAGCGAGGCCGGCATTCTTTTATAGAAGCTGCGGTCGAGCAAAGCTTCACCGCTGTACCATTTGCCTGACGGCGCCACATAAACAGGAATGGGGTTGTATTTGACGACATCCATGGCCTTCATCAGCTGCAAGCCTGAGATAACCGAAATTTCGTGCTCGACAGAACGCCCGCCAAACATCACCGCGATCGTCTTTCGTCTTCTGTCGCCGTTGGCCGTCATTTCAATCTTCCGTCAGAATTTGGGATTGCTCTCATAAAGGTCGGGGAGGTCGTTCTCAATCAGCACCACATCGCCGTCTTCAAAGTATTCTTGGCCGAGGAAGGCCAAAGCAGCCTTCATGTCCGCGAATTGTTTTATGCGCTCGCCGGCAAAACCGCCGGCTTTAAGCCCTTCCAGCAAGGCTTCGCGATTGGCCGTGCCGACAACCGCCACCAGATCGCATACTGCTGCAGCTTTTTTAGCAGCGCGATGGTTTTCCTCATACTGTTTTTCACCAAGCTCGATCATGCCGGGCGTGACGAGCACTTTCCTGCCGCCGCGCTGTGCCGCAAGAACATCAAGAGCAGCGGCAAAGCCAATCGGGTTTGAGTTGTAGGCATCGTTGAGGCGCAGCACCTGCCCCATTCTGCCCCGCCCGTTGCCCGCAAAGGAGCCGATGCTCGCCTTCACGGGCTCGAGACGGTTGCTTTCTGTCTTTACATGCCTGATGGCAGCAATAACCAGCTCGGGAGCCAATCCAAGCGCGCAGGCCATGGTGAACGAGGC
>DATNRC010000292.1:0-12461 GCA_036703705.1 Candidatus Obscuribacterales bacterium | reverse complement strand
TATTCGACGATCTTTCTCTTCTGAGAGTCCGTTGCAGTCTCACGCTTGAAGAACCAGACAATCTTTACCAGCTCCATTTGAGCTTCCGGTACTCCGGCTGCAATCGCTTTGTTGAGCGACGCTTCCGCCATTTCTACATCTGCGTCGCCAAATTCCGGCGTTGCATACCACCAGGCCAATTTGACCCAGGCATCGGTAAGTCCCGACAATGCAGCAGCTTCATAAGCGGCAGGAATCTTCGCCACCTCATCCATGGAAAGTATGCCGATCATCATATCTCCGCGCAAAATGTGGCAGCGCGTCTTATCCGCCCATTCCACCAATTGCTCGGCGACTGCCTGCGATCTCGGCGCACTCAGCAAGGCATCTATTTCAAGCACTGAATCATCCAAGGAAAATTCTCCCAAATTACAGAGGCACTTCGCCCAGTTCAATGCGTCGCCCAAGGCGATCCGCACCATTAGCTGCACGGCAAGCGCCTAATTATAACGCCCAGCTGCAAAAGTGGCCGTCATCAATGTCGCTTTACATCCAGATCGCTCCTTGCCTCCTAATGGGAAAACATTGTCCGAACTGATGGGCGCAGCGACGAAAACGACAGTTGGATAACTGTCTCTTCCCATAATTGCTTTCTAAACCGGCGCAATACAATGAATAAGGTTGGCGACCCCGTCTTACAAAATGGCTCCATGATAGTTTGCGTCGACACACCGACAGGCTCGATCGTTAGCCACGAGCAACAAACGTTGAAGAATTCGTTCACAGAGGACGCTTATGTCCAATACCGAGGTCATTGCGAGCGTTTTGCAGCTGGTGAGGCACGATGAAACGCGTTGCAGAAATGAAGATAGCGAACGGGTAATCAAGGCACAATTGACACAGCTGCTCGACGGTGTATTGGAGCGAGAGCAACAGATGCTGGTCGATCCACTCTCGAAGTTTCTCACGTCAGACAAATTATGCGAACAACTGTCCGCAGTATACGTCCTCGGCTTGCTCGGTCCGAAAGCACGTTCCACAGTACCGGCAATGATTAAAGCCAGGGACAAGTGGGAAGCCATCTGATGGAATTTCTCCGTCTCTCCGCTACCGAGAAAGCTTCTCAAGTCGACGTCACGGGGTTGCTTCACGATCTTGGTGTCATAAATTGGGACATGAAGACGAAAGCACTCAAAGATATTGAATCTCTCAGCGACCGCATGTCAGATTTTACGGATGCTACCAAGGAGACGCTCAAAGCTGGCGAGCCGTTGCTTCGCCGCATGGCGAATCGCGCTTCTGAGGAGATGAGTGGCAAGCTTCATGCGGCACTCGACCATCTTGTCCAACAACTTTCTCTTGAAGAACTGGAGAAGGCTTCTCCGACAGAAGCCGTTGAGTCACAGCATCCTCCAATGCCGAGCTATAGCTTTATCAAGGAAGCTCTGGAATGTCAATTTCCCAGTGGCATTGTAGTAAGCAGAATGGGAGTGCAGAAGAAAAACGAGAAAGGCGATTTTGAGTATCGAGTTGAAGAAGAAAGAGGTCCGGCAGTATTCTCAGCTTCGCATCTCAATAATCCTCTTTCCGCTCACTCACCGGGACAGCCGAAATTCTTCAAGAAGCATATACTTGTGGCAATCTCAGCTGGCCAGGAATTCAGAGGCAGCGGCGGTCCGTTTGGCGGAAGCCGTGGGCTATACGCATACGATGGCACACGATTGACCCATCTGGACGGTGACGACGCAAAAAGGAACGTTGGTGAGATCTTGCGGGCTGAAGCTCTCGAACTCCATAAAATCGATCCCGTTGAGCTCTCCTGGTTCTTCTGCCACACCATCGTACCAGGATTCATAGGCGCTCACACAGTGGTGGCACCATCTGAAGATGCCAAAGCGAATGAAGTGGTGACAAAACCTTCTCTAGCACGAACCGAAAACCATGGTTGGAAGATTCACTTCTGGACCACGGAGATTCAAGGCGGTTGCTTCCCAACGATACCGACATTATGCGAGCACACGATAATTGTTTCGCCGCAATATGACATCGATTACGTTCAGAACGAATGCAAAGCATTCTGAGCACGCTATCGCTCATCCATGACAATTGTGCAAATAGCATGCTTGTGCTTGACCTTAGGTCTGTCACTCCGGCCCTGCGCCTTCAAGTGGCTTCCTGGCACTGGCTGTCGGCGACGCACTACATCCGGTATCACACCGCCGGAAGCATGACCCGGAATTCCCGATCTTCAATCGCCCGAGCAATTTCAACCTGAGGGCGGCAGAGAGTGAAGGGAAATGCTTAAGGAGTGGGCTTCACTTCGGAGATATTGTCTGTCCACCAGTGCCGCTTCAGATTGAAGGTTTGCTCTACCTTTCCGTCTTTGCCTTTGTCCACTCTGGCTGAGTAAACTTTGCCACCAAAAAAGGCTCGTTTGAATTTGATCGTGTCATCAATGTCTTGGTCGTTGTCTCGGTCAATTGAGACTGCTCCCACCTTATTGCTGAACCAGCCGCGAACAGGTCTGAAAGTTTGATCGACTCTTCCGTCGTTGTCCAGATCAAGACTCATGGAGAGCGCCATGCCGAGGAAATCGCGATTGACTTGCACCGTGTAGTCCATGGTTCCTTTCTGTAGATCCGTGACTTGAATTTTGTCGATGTTGCCGAATCCTGTGTAAGTTATCGCGGCTCGTGCATCTGCCTTTCCATCACCATTTCTGTCGATGTCTGCAGCCTGTTGTTTGCCCGCCCACCAGGTGGTGTCGGTTACTTTGATGTCCGGCGGACCGAAAGCAGTTTTGCGCGCGTCATCGAGAGCCGATTCAGCCGCAATAAGAGAGCCCGTCACAATCGGTTCCACTTCGCGAGTGTTGTACTTGGACATGAGGTGACCCTCAAAGACATGGATCTCCTAGAGAATAGATCTTGGATGTTTCAAACCAATTGCACACCGTTGCGGTTAATACGAAATCCGCCTTGCCTCCTCGTGCAACAACAAGAAAAAAAACAGCGCGCCATTTCCCATCTCTTCACAACCGCATATGGCGGTGTTGTGAGCGATAATTTAGCGGAAGCGGTCAATAAACGGCCGGCAGTCTAATGACATCACCTCCTGTGACCCATCGCTCGCCTATTGCAGCAAAAGCGTTGCGCACCACACGCGTTTTGCTCTCGCTTGTAATATGCATGTTCCTGATGTGCGCGGTGGCAGGTGCAGCAGACGAATTCTGCGATGTGTATGTCGGTCAAGAAAAGCTGTTTGCAGTGTCGAACACAAAACTGATGCCGGCGCTCGAGCGCGCTCAACTGGTATCTGACACCATTCAGAATATCATCAACGATCCCCCGTTTGACCCGGATGCACTCACCATACGCACCAGTGTCGATGGCGTTCCTGTCATCTTTTTGAAGGACAAGCCCATTTGCAGCGTCACGAAGGCAGATGCCGACGAAGCTGGAACATCGCAGCAGTTGCTCGCCCAGGAGTGGGCAGCGAAGCTGAAACGACGGCTGAAGGAAGTACAGAGCAAGCAGGCAAGCAGCTCAACCGAGAGCCCGCCTCCAGTCGCCCCCGGCAAATCACAAGCCGCACGACGAGGAAGTTCCAATCTGAGCGAGCATGCCGTCTTATTGCTCTTCATCGAGATAACGCTCTTACTCTCCGCCTCTTTGATTTGCGGTGAGATTCTCTCGCGGCTGGGACAGCCTAGTATCATCGGCCAGATTCTGGCCGGGCTTCTTCTCGGTCAAACATTCTTTGGTGCCCTTTTCCCAGATCTTTCTTCGCAGCTGTTTCCTCGCGACGGATCGCAATCGCGACTCATTGAGGTCATATCGTGGATTGGCGTGTCTTTCATTCTAATGCTCACGGGGATGGAAACGAATGTTGCGATGCTGCGCCGTCTGGGCAAACCGCTTCTATGGTTCGGACTGATCGGGCTCTTCGGACCCCTCATCGCCGGCGGTATCATCTCATTGCTCCTGCCCGGCCAGTTTATGGGCGATCTGCAGAATAAGCTCGCTTTTGCGGTTTTTCTTGGAACGGTTTTTGCTGCATCGTCCGTTCCTGTCGTTGCGAAAGTATTGATGGATCTGAAGATGTTCAAGCTGAGCATTGGACAGCTCGTTGTGGCCACAGCGCTTGCGCACGATCTGCTTTGCTGCCTGTTGCTGGCAGTAATCGTTGTTTTGTCAGGATCGGGCAGCGAGGGCGGAGGTAATCCTCTCCTGCTTGCCGTGGTTGGAACTGCCGTTTTCCTTGCCGTAATGTATCTAGGCAGACCAGTATTTTTCACCGTTCTGCGCTGGATCAACCATCATGTGTCCACAAGCTATGGATTGATTACGGCCATGGTAGTGCTCTTGCTCGCCTGCGCTGCAACAACGCAGGCACTTGGCGTTCATATCGTGCTCGGCGCTTTTGCGGCAGGAGTGATTTTGTCGCACGCACCCGTCATCAATCATAAAGTTGTGCGGCCGCTGGAGACTGTCACAATGGCATTTTTCGCGCCGATTTTCTTTGCCTCCAGCTGTCTCAACGTCAATCTGGGCACTCTACTGGAGCCGCGCCTCGGCATGGTTACGCTGCTCCTCGCTCTGGCTACCGTCGCTGTTAAACTCGCCTCCTGTTACGGTGCCGGGAAAATAGCAAGATATGGCAAGTGGGAATCCCTGGCCATTGGTGTCGGCTGCAACACAAAAGGATCGCTCGGGCTCATTCTCGGAATGCTCGGCTATTCTCTGGATATCATCAGCCTGGATATGTACGCGTCGGTGATATTCATTTCTCTGTTCTCGACCGCTGCGTCGGCGCCGCTGATGAAGTTCACCATGGGCAGGGTCAAGGTGACAGATGAAGAAATCGCTGATATGAAGCGGGAAGAGCGCCGGTCGCGCACCATTTTGAGCAGTATCAGACGTGTGTTGTGGCCAACCTCAGGCAGAGGAAGAAACACATTTATAGCCAAATTGTTGAACAGCATCGGACAGACGCAGGTCATTGAAACGACCGCATTATGGGTGCAGCGGCGAGACGGGGCTGCCGAGAGACCATTTGCACACATCGATTCGGTTGTAGACAAAAGACACGTCAGCGTGTACGCAAGCTCGGTGCAATCGGATGATCCACAGAAGGTAATTTCCGAAGAGGGCAATCGCGGCTACGATCTAATTGTCATGGCCAGCGACGAGCCGCCCGCAGATGCACGGTTTGTTTTTGGTCAACTAGTGGACAATGTGATTCTCAACACGTCCACGCGCGTGCTGGTCATTTATGACCCCGACCCGACGACCGAACGCCACATCAAGAAAGTGCTCGTCCCGGTGAGTGGCAAAGAAGTGTCCGTTGCCGCCGCCGAATTTGGAATTTCGCTTGCCAAGGCGCTCAATGCGCATGTGACCTGCTTGTCGATCATGGAATCGGAAGCGAGTGACCTTTACAGCGAAGCAACAAAGAGCGGAATGGCTATCGAGCGCAACGTGAGCAATGAAATCACAAACTCTCTAAACGAACTTTCAAATGCGCTCGACGTAAACTTCGAATCCCTTCTCATTCAAACGGCTGCACATCCTGCTCAAGCCGCAATTCTCACCGCTCAGCAGCATGACATCGACCTCATCGTCCTCGGCGCGGAGCCTAAAATTGGAAAAGGACTCTTCGTCGGGCATACAATCAATTACATTCTCAGGCACGCACCATGTGCGGTAGCAGTGTTGACCTTGCGCGGTTGAGATGGGAAATGCCAGCGGAGACTCTGCCGGCGATGCCTCAATCTGGCGGCAAGTAAATGATCTTATTGGTTGCGCATCAGCTTTAAATCACGCGTACATGCCGTTCCTTCCGCCCATGTAGCGGAAGTGCCACGGATCGTTGCGAATTGGTCCGTTGCCGTCACCATGCACGAATCCGGCTGCTTGCAGGAATGGCTTAGCCTGCGCATAGTTCTTCACGTCTATGGCTTCGCCTGATTCGTGGTTAGAGGTTCCCGGATAAGCCACAGGCCGAATGCCTCTCAACTGTCTGTAAAGCCGTGCCTGCTCAGCATATGAGCGGCCTGCCGAAGATATCTCAATGGTCACACCATACTGGCTGGCCAGTCTCTGCGCGTTTGCAAGAGCTGCTGTCGCCTCAGGAGTCAGTCCGCGCCAGGACGCTCCCTGGAAGTCACCGTGTTGGCGTTGAGCATAATAATTATGGTTGTGCCGGCTGTCGTATCCGCCGTGGCTGCGGGCAGCCAGCTGCCGTCTTTCACCAAGGAACAGCATGCCGACCGGGTAGCTCTCTGCGCCTGCCCGATTTTGCCATTGATTCGCCAGCACAGCTCTGATATCGGCGAAAAGATAGCCGTCCTGCTCCACCTTTTGCGCCTGGAGATCGACTCCCTGCCCCTTTCGGTCGAAGCGAAAGACATTGGCCGCCAGCTTTATCTGAGCTTCAGGATAGTTTTGCAGGCGATGGAGGTCTTCCTGCAGGCGCTCAAGCGCAGCTCCGGCGTTGCCACGGTCCAGCTCGCTCGCGATGAGCTTTGCCTCTCTGACAAGAGGATCGTCCTGACCATGGGCATGTCGGGGATTTCTTGACACTGGCAGGTGTCCTTAGGCCTTGCAAGACATGATTTTTACCGATGTGTCCCGCTCAGTCACTGGGGGAAATACGAAAAGATTTAATAACAGCCCTTAGCCAGCACTATCAAGGCTCAATCGAGATCGACGACTACAGGCTTGTTTTGTGGTCGGTACCAGAGGTTGAGAACTGAGGCGTTGACAAACAGCGTTCCATCACGCTTTTCTTGGCCGTAGGCTTCGTGAATATGGCCGAAACAATGCACTCGTGGTTTGATCTCTTCCACCCTTCTTCTCAACAGCTCACAGCCGGCATGTTGTCCGAATCTCGTTGCATCAAGGATGCGATACGGCGGTCCGTGGGTTACGAGGATATCAGTGCCGTCAGGAATGCATCGCCACTTGTCCTCCAGCTCGCGCGATTGGCGGGGAAGATTGAAAGCCCAGTTCATGAATTCAGGCTGCCATGGGCTGCCATAAATCTTGAGCCCATCTATGGAGACGCCACTGTCCTCGAGATAAACCACATTTTCCAGAGCGGCCCTCGCAGCAGCATTTTGGCGCTCGAATGGCCAATCATGGTTCCCGGCAATGACTACTTTGTGCCTGTGAGGGAGCTCTGCCAGCTGCTCGCTGAATCGCGCCACTTCATCGATAGTTCCATGGCCGCAGAAATCACCGCAATGGATTAACAGATCTCCCTCTGGAATGGAAATCTGGGAAAGTTTGTTGTGTGTATCGCTTATGATCACAATACGCATGAGCAGATCCGCAATCACTAACGCAGCGTAAGAACTGAGCGCAAAGTACACTCACTGCGATTATAGCGACAGCTCGCCGCCGCATTCCCACACAATTCATTTATCTTGAATGCACCGCCAATCGAGGGCAGTTCTATCCACTGAATGGATTAAGAGCACCAAATCGTTGTGTCGCGGCGTCTTGCCCCGCAGGGATCACTTCCTCACCTGGTTATACTGATTTGTATGGCAAAAAAGAAAATTGTCTATGTCCAAGAGCCGCCGGAGGGTTTGTTCTACATCCCCTCTTTTCTTAGCGCGCAGGAAGAAAAGGCTTTGCTCGATTGCATCGCCACTGAGCCATTCCAGCCTTATGACCATCACGGCTATCTGGCGAAAAGGGAGATTGTGTTTTATGGCTCGAACGGTGGTTATAACGGCAGAGATGAAGATGCTGCCACACCGATGCCCGACTGGATGAAAGCGCTCAGCGCTCGCTGCGCACATCTCATTGGCTTGGCCAATGATGAGCTCGAGATGGGTCTTGTCGCGCACTATCCCGTCGGCGCGGGAATAGGCTGGCACCGCGATGCTCCGCAGTTTGGCCCAACCGTCATCGGTGTGTCGTTCGCTTCTGACGCTGTGATGCGTTTCAGGAGATTCGTTGACGCAGAGGAAGAGATGTTTCGCATCAACCTGCAACATGGATCAGCTTATATCATCAGCGGATCCGCACGATCCATATGGCAACACGGAATGTTGCCTGTCAAAGAGTTGCGATACTCAATTACATTCAGAACGATTAAAAAGAATGCGCCGACAAACGATCCGCGGCATGATCCCGTGAATATTGCCAAGCGGCTTGCTGCGCTCGAGATCAACGTACGAACCGAATGGCCTGTGGCTCAGCCAACGCGGGCCACGGGCCGGCAATCAGCGCTCAAGCAATTGAGCTTGTTTGAAAACGGCCAAAAATAGCTCGAGACGTTCCGCTTGCCAAGCTGCATTGAAAGAATGCAAAAAAAGTGAAACGCTCGAACTCCTGATACGAAATCCTTAAGAGGATTATGCTTTGGGTCGAGCGTTTCAAACTTATTGCGATTAGTGCGTGATTGTTGATTGTTGTCTGACTATTGCAGCTGTTCTGTTAATCTCCACTTCATCGCTTTCCATGCCACTACGATAGCAATCACGGCCCGAGAATTACTCATCCCTGCGATTGATTCTGACAAATCCAAAGACTGATTACCGGGAGTCGCTTATCATTTTTGGGGTAGTCTGACTTGACCGACCCGGTCCACTCTATTATCAGGAAGAACTCATGACAATTGACGATTCACACCGCCGTTCACGATTGATGATGTACGTCAAGAAAGGAAACGTCCGGCGCCGCGAATGCAACAGCCTATCTGCCAGCGGCAATCCCTGACGCCCTTCCGAGGCAACCGGCACCATAATCAGGACCTGTGCCGACGAGAGATGGAAGAGCCGAAAAAGCGGCGTGGAAATTCGGCATGGGGAATGTCCAGCTTTTGAAAAACTATCGGGCTCTTGATGTCGCTCCCCATGAACGCCGGGTTCTCAGATGCCTGGCGCAGCATCGCGGCGACTCGTGAAGCCTGACCGCGGCTGTGGGTGTCAGTTCCGGCGCCATAGAGATTGAGGAACGATGCCTGTCCGGCTGCGAATCTGCCGTTGCGGATGTTGTGCGCTATCCAGGCATCGGTGGCAGGCAGATTAGAGGAATAATTAGTATCGAGATTGGCCACGGTTTTGATGCGATCATAGAGCGGGGTGCCGCGCATCGCTGCCAGTTCGCGCTCGACTGGTTTGTAGCCTGCCGAATGAGAAACAATGGAAAAGCTTGCGATGTCGCCAAGGCCTCTTCGCTGCGAGCGCAATGCACCGTCGAGCATGCCCAGGAAGTTGTTTGTGAAGCGCTGATCTTCCACGCTGCTTTCAGCACCTTCACGTTTTTGCCATGCAGGAACTATGAGCATGCTGTTGGGCGGCGCCTGTGCCATCTGCTCTCTCAGCCTGGCATTAGTCATGGCACTGTTGCTGGTATCACGCCAGCCGTGATTGTAGAGGATGACGTTGATTGGCTGGGACGGATCCAGCTGTGAGGGAACATATATAGTTGCGTCAGGCACCATTCGTCGATCGACGAAATTGCGCAGATTGTATTCTTGCGGCTTCTGCAGATCGCCAGAGCGGGCGTCGCCCCAGCGAGCATCGCCGGCTCTGGTGTCGAAGCGGAATCTGCTTGCTTCAGCAAATTGTTGGTAGGGCGAGGCGAAGACAAGCGACTCCGGCTCTTTCAGCGGCAGTCTCTCAAGGCAGCCAACTTGATATTGGCTGGTCTCGAAGCAGGCACTGCTCGGGGCGGATTCGCTTTCGGGACGCTTAAAAGGAGCGTCAAATGCCGACATAAATTCTCCTCGTCACGGACGGTTTCTTGGCGCAATCTCTAGTAAATCAGGATGGGAGTCATCGCGGGCGGGGCACGAGATGGGGACCTGAAGCTCGTTTTCACAGTGTACATTCGTGTGCAACGCACAGCGAAGCGCCGGCAAGGGCAACACTTCGTCGAACAAAGTATGTCAGCTGAACATCACACGAACGTGACGAGACTCGTTTTGCCAAACGATGGCAGCATGGGGCGGGTAAACATAGATATGGACGTAAGGAGCGAATATCTTCCGGGTTTTACCCAGATGTCTGGCTCCACCTTTGGGCTAAGATGAGCTCATCCGAATTCGACAGCGCTGTGATGCTCGCGGCGCGTCCAACATTTCGCGACCAACAATAAGGAGTGTGCAAATGTCTCGCCATTGGATTCGCGGCGGTCTGGCGGCCGCCGTTGTTTGCTTGACCACGGTACAACTTGGAAGCGCAGTGCAAAGCGCGCAAAACGAGGACTCGGCTTCCGAAGACAATCGAGCCCCGGCAAAGAAAGCAACGACACAAGAGGTGGGCGGAGCTGAGCGCTATCTCACCTTTGTCAGCACGGACAAGCCCATATATCGCGCCGGAGAGAAGGTTTATGTGCGCGGCGTTTTGTTGAATGCCTCCAATCACAAGCCACTGGCTAACGGCTACGCCAATGCGACAATCGAAATCAGAGGCCCCAAGGGCGACACAATCGCAAGCGGTAATGCCGCGGCACAAAACAGCGTTTGGGCATTCGCCTGGGAAGTTCCAGATGGGCAGGGGGGCGGTGAATACAGCGTTCGTGTCACTTATCCCTGGGAAGGCCACGCGCCTGCCGAGCGCAAATTCGACATCCGAGCCTATCGCGCTCCGCGCCTGAAGTCGCAAATCACCTTTTTGCGTGACGGCTATGCGCCTGGTGATAAAGTCGCTGCCACTCTTGATGTGAAGCGCGCCGAGGGAGGGGTTCCCGCAGGCGCTATCGTCAATGTGATCGCGCGTGTCGACGGCATGGAGGTAAAGGGCCAGCCGGGAAAGGTAGACGCAAAAGGGCTGTGCTCCGTCACCTTCGATCTGCCGCCCCAGATTCCGCGCGGCGAAGGAACGCTGTCGCTTGTCATCGAAGATGGTGGCGTCATCGAGACTGCCTCGAAAACCATCCCGATCTTGCTGCAGACCGTCGACCTTAAGATATTTCCTGAGGGCGGTGATCTGATCGCCGGCTATCCAAACCGTGTGTACATACAAGCACGGCAACCCAACGGAAAGCCTGCGGATGTTGTTGGAAAGCTGATGGCCAAAGATATAAGCGGAACGGTCGCTGAATTTCGCACCGAGCATGAGGGGCGGGGACGATTCACCTTCACGCCTGCCATCAACAAATCGTATTATCTTTCCATCGCTCAACCTGCAGGAATCAAGACTGTGTACAAGCTTCCGCAAGCGAGGCGCGAGGGCGCAGTCGTGCATGCGGACAAAAATGTATTTGAGCCCGGGCAACCGATAACGCTGCAGGTAGGCTGCACTGACAAGAACTTCCGGGTCACGCTCGCCAGGCGCGAAGTCGAAGTGGCGAAGTGCGATGTTGATTTGAGCAAGCATCGGAATTACAAGCCCGGCATGTTGCATCCTCTCTCCCTCAAACTTCCATCCGACGTGGACGGCGTCTTGACTGTCACAGTCTGGGACAAAAATGGTGCTCCTCTAGCTGAGCGGCTCATCTTCCGCCAACCGGCAAACCCTCTAATCATCAGTATCAAACCAGAGAAGAAATCGTACGTCCCCGGCGATCAGGCAAAGCTCACCGTCAAAGCCACGGATGCTGACGGAAAGCCGGTGTCAGCCGTAGTCGGCGTCACAGTAACCGATGACAGCGTGCTCGAGATGGTGGAGAAGCGCGAGCAAGCGCCGCGCCTTCCAGTGATGTACTTCCTGGAGCCGGAAGTGAAAGATCTCGCAGATGCGCATGTATACATGGACAACAACAATCCCAAGGCACCGCTTGCTACCGATCTGCTGCTTGGAACGCAGGGCTGGCGGCGCTTCGGTTTGATGAAACTGGCGGATTTCATCGAGCAGAATGGCGACGATGCTCGGCGGGCGGTGGCGCTTAAAATCCGATCCGAATTTGAAATTCAGAAGGCGGCAAAAATGCACGGCGGTTTTGGCGGCTTCGTACCGGTGCCGTCACCGATGGCCGCACCGCTCGGCAGGGAAGTGGCAATGCCCGATGCCGTCAATGCCGCCGCTCCGCTTCCGCAACAGGCGATGGCTAGGTCCAACTTCTTCAGAGCGCCGCGGGAAGTGCAAATCGTAGACGAACGCCTGCAAATCATCGACGAACGCCCTCAGATCAAAGACTTTCCCGCGGCCGCCGGCGGTATGGAGAGGGACGCCGTCGAAAACGCCGCCGGGGCACGGGCTGGCGGCTTCTCGGCAATCCAGGGCGCGATCAGGTCCGAAGCGAAGCGGAGACAGAAACTGAGAATCATGGCGGCAGACGAGCTGAGTATCGCGCAAGGCAATCTGGTGTATGTTCGAGAATTCGCTCATCAGGTGAGGAAGAATCGCAAGCCCGCAGATCGCGCAGACTTCACGGAGACGCTTTATTGGAACAGCGGTGCCAAGACCGATGCCAAGACGGGCGAAGCCACGATAAGCTTTGGTCTCAATGACAGCGTTTCGACATTCCGAGTTTTCGCCGACGGCTTCACCGGCGATGGTGCCATTGGTGCCGGCAATGTCG
>DATNRC010000291.1:0-21883 GCA_036703705.1 Candidatus Obscuribacterales bacterium | reverse complement strand
ATGGCTCTTGCCGGTTATGCCGGCACCGAACTCGGTGACCTTGGCTTCATGCCCACGGAACCGCAAAAATTGCAGGCGGAATTGCGGCAAAGAAATTTGACCATGCTCGCCGCCTTTGTCCCGGTCGACCTCTCCGACGCCTCTGCTCATGAAGAAGGTCAAGAGCGCGCTCTTTCGGTTGCCCGCCTGCTCAAGGCTGTAAGCGAAACCCCATTCATCGTCCTTTCAGACGACAATGCAAAAAATCCTGTCCGTCTTGAGAACGCAGGACGCATCGAGAAAAAGCATGGCTTGTCGGACAGGCAATGGACGACTCTAACCAGGGGAGCGGAAAAAATCGCCCGCACCGTTCTTGATGAAACTGGCGTCAAGACTGTATTTCATCACCATTGCGCCGGATTTATTGAAACAGCCGACGAAATAGAGCGCTTTCTGGCCAATACCGATCCGCTTCTCATTGGCTTATGTCTTGACACCGGTCACTATGCATTTGGCGGAGGCGATCCCGTTCGGGGTTTTGAGCGGCATGCAAAACGGATCTGGCATGTTCATTTCAAAGATTGCCACCCGGAAGTCAGGAAGCAATCAAGAGCCAACGGCTGGAATTATTTCCAATCAGTTCGCAACGGCATCTTTTGCGAATTGGGACGCGGCTCAGTCAATTTTTCGGAGATTGTGCGACTCATGCGGCGTGAGCGGTACAGCGGTTGGATCGTAGTGGAGCAAGACGTATTGCCCGGCATGGGAACGCCGCTCGACAGCGCTCGCCGCAGCAGAGAATACCTTTCCACACTGGGGCTCTAAGGGAGATGGAGATGAACGAAGCAAGACCACTGAAAATCGGCATCATAGGCGCCGGACGCATCGGCGAACTACATGCCGAGCACTTGCGTTATCGCGTTCGAGGCGCGGAGCTGGCAGCGATTGCCGACATCAACAAAGAGAGATTGGCAGCCCTTGCCGCCGCTCTCGATATTCCTAAAACGTATACTGACTATCACGAGCTGCTCGAAGATGATTCAATAAGCGCAGTCGTCATCTGCTCACCCACAGACACGCATTCAACAATCATTGAGGAGTCGGCGGCCGCAGGCAAGCACATCTTTTGCGAAAAGCCCATCGATCATGACATGGCCCGCATCGATCGGGCGCTCAAAGCAGTAGCCAAAGCCAGCGTGAAGCTGCAAACCGGCTTTAACCGCAGATTCGATCCTAACTTCCGCCACATAAAGCTGGCCATTGAAAACGGCAAAATAGGGCAGCCGCACATCCTCAAAATCACAAGCCGTGATCCGGCTCCGCCGCCAGTCAGCTACATTCGCGCCTCAGGCGGCCTGTTCCTGGACATGACCATACATGATTTCGACATGGCTCGCTATTTAATGAATTCCGAAGTTAAGAGCGTCTTTGCCACAGGCAATGCGCGACTCAAGGAAATCGGCTTGGCAGGAGACATCGACACGGCGATCGTCGTTCTTGAATTCGCCAACGGCAGCGTCGGAACAATCGACAACAGCCGCGAGGCGGTGTACGGATATGACCAGCGGGTGGAGGTTTTCGGCTCCCAGGGCGTGATTGCAGCCGAGAACAACACGCCGTACCGCGTTGTTATCGGGGGCAGGGAAGGATTTTACTCGCCCAATCCGATGAGCTTCTTCATGGACCGATACACAGAATCATATCTTCAAGAGATGGAAGCCTTCGTCAAATCAATAATCAACGACGAGACTCCCCCTGTTACCGGAGAGGACGGGCGCATACCCGTTGTCATAGCGCTTGCCGCTCAGCAATCGCTGAAAGAAAGACGGGTGGTGGACATCAGCCAGATAACGGATCTGGCGGCTGCTCATTAAGCCATAGGTTACGCAACAGAAACACTGCATCATTCCCACTTTTGGGAATGATTACAGTACATTGCCGCGTGACGGAAACAGGATACTTCCAATTCGAGCGCAGAAGCAAGATAATCAATTCGTCACCCTTTGTAAAAGTTGTCATCAGAGAACCGCCCTCAAATGAGCATGGATACCGAATTAGCCGTTGAAGCCGGCAAGCGCTGGGAAGTCTTCAAAGCAGCAGCTCAACAAGCTCAAATGAAGGGCAATCTCGTCGAAGCTGAAGCTGCCTGGCTCTCGGCCCTCGAGGAGGCTGAATCACTGGGCGAGGGGCAGCCTCAATTGGTCATTACGCTCGAGGGGCTGGCGGAGGTGTACTGGCAATCAGGCAAGTACGGACAAGCCGCTCCGGTATGCCGCCGGTTGCTGAGAATTTACGAAACGACGTTAGGGCCGAAGCATATGGACGTGGCAGTGATTGCCAACAATCTGGCGATGCTGTACCACGCCTGGCACAAATACGATGAAGCCGAAACGTTCTACAAGCACGCCCTGCGCATAAAGCACGGACTGCTGCCCCAGGATCATCCTGAGCTCTTGAACCTGCTTGCCAGTTATGCCCGGCTGCTGTATGAAACCAACAGGGGAGCTGAAGCTGAAGAATTGAAAGCTGCATCGCAGGGTTTTGGGGCGGCAACCTGGAAGCGATCCGGCAACTGGGCAGCATACGAAGAATCTTGACAGTTTAATCTCGTCTTCTTTGTGCGGCGGCGCCTTCATTTCCCGCGGAGGCAGAGATTGACTGCTCGCCTGCGCTCTTTTTTTCGCCTGATCTTCGAGATTGCGCCTTCGCCGCGACCGCGTTTCCCTTTGAGACGTCACAGCGCTGCCCAGCCACTACATTACGAATTAGAAACATGTCTAAAATCCCGGTACCGAACGAAATTAGTTGGGCAATGTTGATTTAGAGTTCAACGTGATCGGCGGGATTGTGGATAACAATCCGAAAGCCGCCCATAGATTGCGGGTGAAGGCTCTCAAACCAGGCACACCTCGCCGATCACGCGTCGTTTCTGAAGCAGGCTCGCCCCTGCTTCAGTTGCTTTAAGTGCTCCATATATGGTGCCGTTAGCTGTTACTCAGCCATGACATCGCGACGCATTCGGGAGGGGACTGGAATTCCCAATTCGTCGAGCGCATCGTCCAGGCAAATCTCCATCTTGCTCGCTCTTGTCAGTCCGGCAATGCCTTGCTCGATAGTGATCGCTTGCTGTCTGATTAAAAACTGGCATCTGAGCGCCGCCAAAAGAGTTGCTTCATCAATCGCGCCGGCAACCACCAACATTTTTCCGATTAGCGCTGGAAATTTGGTGCTCAGCTCGATGGCGCGCGTAATTTGATTTTCATCGACCAGCCCGCACAGCCGCAACAATTCGCCGATTACGATGGATGACGGCAAATCGCCTGCTCCGCTGGTTTCGGGTGGATGCTCCGTCAATCCGGCGGCTTTGCGAAGCTCCTGCACGGCATTGGCAAGATCCAGCTCGCCGGCACTGACTTTGCTCTGTATGGCAAGCGTGCTGCTCAACAGAGCCTTGCTGAGCAAGCCCAATTCGATCATCGCTTCACCAACTGTGAGTTGCTTTTCGAGACCAAGCTCGAGCGCATTCATCAAATCGCTTTCAGTAAGGATTCCAGCCAACATCAAGAATTCGCCCAATCGCACAGTTTTGCGTGTTGGCACGATCGTCTTCTGCCGCTGGGCAAGAGAAGTGGAAACACTCGCCTTTCCCGACTGCATGGACTGCAACTCACGGGCAGCGTTTTGATACGTGATGTTTCCATCTCTGATTAGACGCTGCAATTCAAGAACTTTGGCTAGCACCGAATGCGATATCACACCCTTCAGGATCAACACGCGTCCGAGGGGAAGTCCGGTTTCGTAACTGGAGCGTTGCGCTTCGGCGAATTGCTCGTCATTGATCAAAGTCGAGTCCAGGAGCAAACTGCCTAAACTGCCCACAGCGCCCGGCAACTCGCCAACTTTCTTCCAACCGGATCGAGCCAGGGCCTCGGTAATCGAAAGCTTTTCCCTGCGCGCGATTTCCATCGCGTTTTTCGCATTTTGCAGAGGAAGATCCCAGATCTTCATGATCGATTGCAAAGCGACGGTGAGATTAACATCGTGCTCGGTCAATTTGTTGGAGATGATGAGAGCTCTGCCCAGGGGAACGCCGAGCTGCGCCGCTTGTTTTATCGCTTCATCGAGGCTTTCTTCGCTGAGCAAACCGAACTCGAGCAAAAGTTCGCCGAAACGCATGCCCTTTGCCGTCATCGTAAATTAACCACCTGCTTAAGAGCGGACAATGTTTAAGATCGGCATGTGACAACGCCGATCGATTGCCGGAATACTATCAGAGATTTGGCTTTTCTATCAATCGGTCAACGGCGTGAGGAAGCGCCGGCAACAACGAAGTTTGTAGCCATGGCCTGTCTCAGTCCAATGCCGATTACAGGCGCAGGATCGGGAAGCAATTTCGGAAAGAACGGCAGAGCATTGTTTTCAAAATGACCAACCAGATGGAGAACGCGTCCCCGGCCGAATGAAAATGTAAGCGCGAGAATGCCTTGCCTGTCAGGATCAAGAGAAGCCAATTCATTGCTGCGGGCCAGTACGCGCACAGCATGCTTGTTTAAAACCCGCACAGTATGGCTTTCTTCATCGAGTTTCCAGGACGCATTGGACACCGTGCCGTTGCAAATGGAAGGTTCAATATCAACAAGAAACGCATCCACGACATTTCCTTTGCTTTTGCCTCCGTTCCACTCCACATAACCAGGGAATGTTTGTTGCAGCATGCCATCAAGGGCCCAGTCAGTCGTCAACAGATAGCCTCCCCGAGCTACAAAGTCCCTCAACGGCTGAAGCGCATTGCGCGGCAAATCGCCGGCACAATTTATGATGATGACTCTCGTCTTATCAAGTGGCGTATCTTTTATCGATCCCGACCCAATCGTGAGGTGTGGAATACCCAGTTGATCCAATATGCGATCAGATTTGTCCCAATGACCTTTTATCTCGAGAACAGTGGCAGGATCTTCTTGGGAGGCGGAAAGAGCAAATTTGGGATGGTTTTTCTCCAGATAAAGCTTGTAGGCCTCCTGACCAACGCGTGCCGGTCTCGGATGTTTTAACGGCGCCTCTGTTTTAACTACGCCGCCGGCAAGCGGAGCATTCCTTTCCTGAGCTCCCAAATCCCAGCGCGAAACATTGGCCTCCAACTTAGTGCCTGGCTTAGCGGCGCTGCCTTCAGCCGGACGGCGCAGGCGTACCTTTACCTCCGAATTAGCTGCGGGAATCTCGGAGGAGATGCGCACGAAGGGCGGCGCAACTTTCGGAGTGCCGCCATCCTGCGACCCCTGCGCTATCGCGCCAAGGATTGGTCCGCTGCCAAAAGCCACCGCAAACGCAATAGAGGCAAACCTTTTCAAGCGATGTGGCAAGACAAGCCTCGACTTATGCAAACAAGCCCTTATTAGGCAGACGACGGGCAATTGGGTTCGTTCCCTATAGTATTGCGCCTTTTCTCCCGCCTCGGTCAGAAAAAACCGGGACCATCTCCGGGAGAAAAACAGCGCTTTTTCTCCCGCCTCGGTCAGAAAAAAACAGGACCCTGCCCGGGAGAAAAACAGCGCTTTTTCTCCCGGCAAGTTCCGGGCAAAAAAACAATCCTCGCCCAGAGTCGGCTAAAACCCTGATTCTTACAGGATCTCCTCACATCCGGTTGTCAGGCGGGAGAAAAACAGAGTTTTTTCTCCCGGGCGAATGAAAAAAGAAAGGAACGCTCAAGGGTGGGGCGAAAGCCTACTAATTCCACAATTCGATGATTGTGGACAAGATTGGCGTCAACTTCTGCGCATTGACTGGCTTGTTCAGGTAGTAGTTCATCTTCAGACCAAGCGCTTTGACGATGTCTTCCTCGGCCTCCGACACGGTCAGAACAACCACTGGAATCTCCTCCAGTTCGGGATTGTCCTTCATTTCGGCCAGGACCTCATGACCATTCTTTTTCGGCATGTTCAGATCCAAAAGGATAATGTCTGGCAGGAGCGCATCGGTAAATTTCCCTCGTCGCATGAGGTAGTCAATCGCCTGCTCACCATCGGTGACTATTGTCAATTGATTTGACAAGCCGCTCTCCCTGAGGGCTTCTTCCGTGAGAGCAATATCGGCCGGACTGTCCTCGACCAAAAGAATCTCAACCGGATCTCTCATCACTCAACCTCTATCGATCAGCGGGAAGCGTAAAACAGAAAGTGGAACCCTTGCCAAGTTCGGAGTGCACCCATATCGTTCCGCCATGATACTCTACTATTTTCTTACATATTGCTAGTCCTATGCCTGTACCAGGATAATCTGCTTTCGAGTGCAGGCGGCTGAACATGCCGAAAATTTTCTTCAAATAACGTTCTTCAATACCCAGCCCATTGTCGCGCACGCTAAATACCCAGTCCCCCTCCTGACGACGTGCAGAAATGTGAATGATGGGCGGTTTGTCGGCAAATCTGAACTTTATGCCGTTGCTGACAAGATTTTGCATTAACTGAACCATCTGCAGCGGATCAGCGACCACGGTAGGCAATTCATCGCTTGTCACAGATGCATTGGTCTGGTCGATCGCCACTTGCAAATTGGATACAACTTCTTTGAAAACTTCATTCAAATCGATCTTCTGGAATGGACGTCCTTCAGTCCTGATTCGGGAATGCTCCAGAACGCCTTGAATGAGCTGCTCCATGCGCTGGACGGCGTCGTATATGAATCCCAGAAAACGATCTGCATCTTCGTCGAGCTGACCTTTGTAGCGACGCATCAACAATTCCACAAATCCGCGCACTGAACGAAGCGGCTCCTGCAAGTCGTGAGCAGCGACCTTGGCAAACTCTTGAAGTTCGGCGTTGGAGTGCGCCAACTCTTGCATCTGGCTTATGAGCATTTGTTCGAGTTCTTTGCGTTCGATTACAACCGACAATTGCTTGCCGATGTTTGCCATGAGCTCAAAAAACGGCTGGTCCGGCTTCTCGTTTTCCGGAGAGAAGAGCTCCATGATTGCAAGAAGCTTTGTCCCTTCCCACACAGGTATGGCAAGCCCGCTTTTGATTCCTTTGTGCTCGCACAGCCATTGATTGACGGCTGACGGCTCCGACGACAAGTCGCCAATCCACACCGGTTTGCCGCTCGCCCAGGCTTGGCCGGCGAGACCAACTCCGCTGACCAGGCGTTCTTGCAAAACTGAATCATCGGCGTGCACGCTTTTTTCGTCCTGGAAATACCAGACTTTCGTCACCAGACACTCCGCGTGGGCTTCGCCAGTCACTATGTTGCCGCAGCCGATCGTCCATCGCGTGCGCGAGCTGATTGCTTTAAGGCATGTGGAGACCGCATCTTCAATAGAGCCGGCTCGGTTAATGGAGACTGTGACGGCCTGAAGAACTTCCACCAGATCGGTTTTTTGTTGCAGCGCAATCTTTTGCCTGAGTGTTTCCTCTGCCGCTCGCTGCTCCGTCATGTCCCTGGCAACCCGCGCAAAGCCGCGCAACCTGCCTTGAGTGTCATAAAGCGGCGTATTGACCACATTTGCCCAAAAGCGGCTGCCATCCTTGCGAAGCCTCCAGCCTTCTTCCTCGTATCGACCGCGCAGGACTGCTTGATGCAAACCGAGATCGGGGGTTCCTTTCTGCACATCCGCCGGCGTGTAGAAATGGGACAAATGCTTGCCGATTATCTCTTCGGCAGAATAGCCGGTGATTTTCTCGGCCCCGGAATTCCACGTAACGACCCGCCCGTCTCGATCGAGAAGGAAGATGGCGTAATCTTGCACGCCCTCAATCAGAACGCGCATCCTCTCTTCGCTTTCCCTCAGCGCTTCTTGGCTTTTCACTCGCTCCATCGAGTAACGAATCGAGCGTATCAGCAGATGCGAGTCGAGCTGGCCTTTAATGAGGTAGTCCTGAGCGCCTTCCTGCAGGGCTTCCGAGACGACTTGCTCGTCTTCGGTGGAGGTAAGGACGATGATGGGCACCATCGGCACGGCAGAATAAATTGCTTTGAGTGTATCGATGCCTCTTGAATCAGGGAGTGACAGGTCAAGCAGGACAACGTCGATGTCGCGCTTCTCCAGTCTGTTCAGCGCTTCTTCGAGCGTCATGGCCGACTGCACGTCAAATCCTTTTCCATGCAATATGGCCCGTATGGCGCGCAAGTGCGTCGCGCTGTCCTCTACCACGAGCACGGATAACGTCTTTTCGAGCGTCGAGGTGGCGGCAGCCGAAGCTTGATCGGTCATCTGCATTTCCATTTTTCAGTGCCGTTCAATGATATCCCTGTTTTTGAGGACGATTGAAAACTTGTTTCGATATCCGAAGGCAGTCTCCAAGGTCTCCTGCCTCAATCATCCTCGCATTAGTTGATTTTGGGTTGATTGGAAGCCTCAAGATTGCAACATTCATCAAAAAACACGTCGAGCGCCCGTGGATTCATCGTGCAGCCCATGCCGAGCGAAGCGCACGAGCCATTGCAGCCAAACATGCGGCAGAGGGTGGGGTTAACATAATTCTTGCGCCATCTCATAAACAACCCCTCAGCCGGAAAGCCAGCCCGCAACCCGGAAGAGAGGGGCTGCATTTGCAATTTATCGTCAGGAATGCTTTTGCTGCCGCTATTTCCTGTCAAGTCCAGTGGTCCCTCTGCTTCTTTCATTGCCGGGCAGAGCGTTGAGCTCGGCGCAGATGAGCCCTGCCTGGCAAATCCGTCGTCCTTTGAGCAGTCTTGGCGCTCGATTCGCAAGCGTTCCGCCGCAATCCGCGGCCCGGCGGTTTGCGTGGACTTTTCCTTGTCGCAAACGACATATGGAATCTCGCCTGCGGGAGATGCGATTTGTGACGACGCTTTAAGGGGCATCGAAATGAAGATTGAAAGAAACAGTGTTGTTGCAAGCGCCTTTAACATCGCTATAGCCCTCTCAGCGGGCCTCGCAAAAGGTTGAAGCGACAAAGCGGGCAGTGCAGCCCGGACGCCCTTAGTGCCTGACTGGCTCCGAATCTCAAGGCGACGCCGAAAACAGCCTTCGCTGTATTCGAAGAGACATTTCGGGTCGGAATGTTGCTGGGCGACACATTGCGCATGGGAATGTTCGTCTGATTTGCCGAGGTCATTGCCCGGTTTCGTGCCGTATGCAATTGGAAGGGCTCTGACTGCGGCTCGTTGGCATCGTGGTAAGGCTGTGCGGATGCGCGGACGTTGTTTTCGGGAATCAAAGGCTGGCGCACAGTCAGGGGTCCATCTGGCGCGGCGATCGGCGCCTTAGCCCGGAAATCCGGTGCCGCAGGGGGACCACTTGAAGCCGCGTGTGAGCCGAGACCGTTCTCAGAGCCCTGAGGCAACGCCGCACCGGCATGCCCACTTTTGTCCGCGCCCGACGCCACGCCGGCATAACCCCGATTGTCCGCACTCTCAGAGAACGTGGCGCTGGTGCCTGCAGTTCGCTCTTTTATAATCGCCTCGACCGCCTGAACGGCCTCGATGGTCTCTTTGTCGTCAGGCATCAGATTGAGCGCCGCCCGATAGTTCACGAGCGCCCCGATATAATCTCTGCGTCTTTCGGATAAGGCGCCGAGATTGAAAAAACCGTCGGGATTGTGCGGGTCGGCAAGCACTGCCTTTCTGAACAGCTGCTCCGCTTCGGCATCGTTACCCCGGCTGTGTGCCTCCATCCCTGCCTTGATCAGTTCACGAACGGAGCCAGGAACTTCCTTCGCAACGACAGGCGTCAGAGGCTTGAGTTCGATCAACTTCGCGGAAGTCAGACTGGTGCCTGCTGTGCTCTTCGCTTTGACGGCAGTTTTCGCTCCGCCAACGTTTTCCCGGACCACCGGCCAAGGCTGCGTCTTTTTCGCTGAAGCCGTCGATGACTTCGTGCTGACAGGATGGCCCGGCTCTGAAGGCGGTTTTGCGGTCACAGCTTTATCGCTAGATCTTGAAACGCCCAGGCAACGAGAAGCCGGGGACTCCGAACCTGAAAGCGGCTCCTGGTAAGACCCTGACAGGGAAGTCGTCTTTCCAGGCGCCCGAGAATTCGCTCCGGATGCCGCTGTTGGAGGGGCATTTGCGGGCTCTAATCCCACAGTCGACTGCTCGGGCACGAGGGAATTCATTCCGGACGGCGCTCCTTGAGGGAACTCAGCCGGCTCCGTACCCAGACGCGTCTGCCCAGGCGTCAGGGAATTCGTTCGGGAAAGCTGTGTTTGCGGGGAATCTGCGCGCTCCTGATGCGGCGCTTGCTGAGCGGCTGAAGAAGTCGGCCCGGAAACGTCCGCCTTATGTGATCCCGAGGAGCTCGTCGCAGTCTCGTCCCTGTTGAGGAGCAAAACATGCGCTATGCGCTCAATGCGCTCGCTCTCGTCGCCACCCTTCTTTTTGCCGAAAATGCGCTTCTCCAGTCTCTTGAGCCTGATATCCATTGGCTCTCCGGAATTGGCACGGCCGAAGATGACCTTTTCAGCTTTGTCCAATATTTGGTCGCTTTCAAGCGCCAACGACGGCACGCCGGAAAGGAACAAAAATGCCGAAAGCAAAACCCAGGCGCCGGCACCTGAAATCTTGAAGGACACTCGGTAAGCCGCTTTCGTCCTTATTCGCATACGATCGCTCAATGGATATACAAATGCATTATGCCCTTTTTCAAACGGCGGTGCTGCCTCACTTATGAAAGTAACCGGCACCCTTAGCAGACCGACAGGCGCTGCGACGAGCGACCGGAAGCCTCAGTCCGGAGCTTCTCATGCAAGCCTAGGGCTTCTCATGCGGCCAGAGCGTGCATAAGTGCCGCCAGAGAGCCTATTTCAGCAGCGGATGCCCCAGGACGGTCCATGAGTGCGCTCGGCAAGAAGAGAACGCAGCTGCCTCAGTATGCAGCGCAATCCACGCGCATCATGCTCGGTCGGCGCCGTGAACAAAAGTGCTTTCAAAGCTACGATTGCTGCTTTGAGCATTTGAATGTTGTCGTTGTCTTCAAGCGTGGTGAGACACTCCGAAACTTTGTCCGACCACAGCCTGGCGCGGCGGCGGCACTCAAACGGCAATTTTCTGTATGTCGGATTATTTCGCGCCGGTGACGAATCCTGCAATATGTGCTCGATCACCCACTGCCGCTCTTTTTCGTAGCCATGTCCAAGAGCAAATAAATTGCGGCTCGGATCGCCATAAAAGATATATTGATCGACAGCCTTGATGATATCGCTTGTTGGTTTTGGACCGAGAATATTTCTCGCGTAGTAGCCGCGGCCCTTGCGCCACGCACCGGGGATGATACCAGGCGGCAAACCCGCGAATATATCCCGCACTTCGTTTAGGCTGTCTGCGATCTCTAAAACCTTTCCGTCGTTCAGTTTGAGATAGCAAATATTATTGTTGAACTCTTCTAACACCAACCGAAGCCTTCTTGCTCTCTAGCACAGGTGATCGCGTTGTCTTACCTATGTTATTGGTTCGCGCGCGCGATGTCGAGCAAAGTGAACGATTACTTATCCCTTGATAACCGCAATCGGCTTCATGCGCGCGACTCGTCGCGCAAGGCCGGCCGAGTGCACAACGTCTATCACGTCTTCAATACTTTTGTAAGCATCCGGCACTTCTTCCGTGAGTCCTTCTCTTGTCGTTGCTTTGGCAATAATCCCTTTCTTCGCCAGATCTAAGACCACATCTTTTGCCTCACGGCCTTTCCGTGCCTGTGTCCTGCTCATGAGCCGGCCTGCGCCGTGACAAACGCTGCCGAAGCTTTCGTCAAGAGCTCTTTCTGTTCCTACCAATACATATGAAGCTCGCCCCATGTCGCCGGGAATGATTACAGGCTGTCCAATGTCTTTGAAGGCGGAGGTAAGCTCCGGGCGCCCTTTAGGAAATGCGCGCGTCGCGCCCTTGCGATGCACGAGCACCTTGCGCTCTTCGCCGTTCACCTTATGCATCTCCTGCTTTGCCATATTGTGAGTGACGTCGTACATCAAATCGACTTTCGTCTTTTTTCCAAAGACGCTTGCAAATGCTTCTTGAGTCCAATGACTGATGCACTCGCGATTGGCAAAGGCAAAATTAGCAGCAGCAGCCATGGCGGCAAGATATGATTGGCCTTCAGGCGAGTTGATGGGCAGGCATGCCAGCTCTCTGTCCGGAACAGAGATGCCGTACTTTTCCATCTGCGGCTTGATCGTGGCGAGAAAATCCGTGCAAACCTGATGACCCAGCCCGCGCGATCCGCAATGTATCATCACGCAAATCTGCCCTTCGGAAAGTCCGAAAGCCTTTGCTGCTTCCTCGTCGAATATCTGATGCACATATTGGACTTCAAGAAAATGGTTTCCAGATCCAAGCGTTCCTAATTGCGTGGATCCTCTTTTCTTTGCGCGTTCGCTGATTTGCGAGGGATCAGCATTGGGCATGACACCGCTTTCTTCTGCGTGATCGCGGTCACGCTCCCTTCCATATCCATTTTCGATCGCCCATTGCAGTCCTTTGGTTAGAACAGCATCCAATTGTTTGTTGCTGAGATTGATCCTGCCGTCATGTCCCGTGCCGGCGGGAACCGCCTTGAAAAGGGCCTGGACGAGATCTTCCAGTCGGGGCCTGGTCTCTTCTCTCGTCAGATTGCTGCTAAGAAGGCGTACGCCGCAATTGATATCAAATCCGACACCACCGGGAGACACTACCCCTTCGCTCATGTCCATCGCCGCTACTCCGCCAATGGGAAATCCATATCCCTGATGCATGTCCGGCATCGCCAGCGCATGATTGAGAATCCCCGGCAGCATCGCCACATTCGCCGCCTGCTCCAGAGAAAGATCGCCCGCGAGTTGCGGCAGCAGCTTCGGGCTGCTGAAGATGAGCGCGTCTACCGACATGCCCTTTTTGTAGCTCTTGGGAATCACATAACGGTATTCGTCAAGCTGCTCGAGAATACCGTCCCATTTCGTGCCTGTTTTGATCATGTTGCCGCTCCTTCAAATATCGAGGAAAACGGTGGCGCTCCATTGAGATTCCCTCAATTCTATCCTCATCTGATGGAATGTAATTGCCTTCACATACGTCCTTATCTCATGTTTGCGCGAATCGTAACCTTCGCCGGACAGCACTGCGCTGAGAGCCTTTCCGCCATCGCGATCGCTTATCGTCACTTGATACTTGCCCAATAGCAATCCATCGCCGTCAAAGAGAAACAGAATCTCGGACAACCAGTTGTACATCAGCGTCTCCAGATCAGGCGCTGACAGATCGACCGTTTGCGCGCGCTCGTTGGCTATCTGTCCGCAGTCAGTCAAAGTGGAGGTAAGAGCAAGAGCAGACTGGGCAAACAAATCATCCAGCGATGGCGACCAGGCGCGAAATCCCATGTCCGCCGGATGATCGAGTATCTCGAAACCCGCGCTTGCCGTCACCACGACCCGCCGCCGCCTCCGCCGAATCCTCCGCCGCTGAAACCGCCGCCGCCGAATCCGCTTCCACCACCACCGGCGCCACCACCCCAGAAGCTTCCCGTTCCGCTTGTGCTGTCGCCGCGCCCTGAAGAATAAGTTCCTAATACAGGAGGAGTGGTGAATCCGGCCTGAATTGTATGCAAACTGCGACCGAAATCATGGAAAAACCAGACTGAGTCGAACGCCTGATCCTGTCTGTCATAAGGTTGATACCAATCAGGCGGTTGAGCGAGCAATTCCTTGAAGTTTTTCGCCCATTGGTCGGCACAGCCCAGCACCATCGCATAGGGCAAGAGGCGTCCAAATATTGTCGGATCTTCTTCGGTTAGAACCTTTATGCGCTCTTTCTCGGCCGCCTTTACGTAACGCTGAAATGACAGGCATTGTTGCAGGGCCTTCGATCCCTTTTGTGTACGGCATGGCATGGCACCCGCCGAAAGAAAAACAAACAGCCCGGCAATGACCACGCCGACACCGGCTGCTCTTAGCTCGTTCGAGACCAAGATCGTAAGTATCACGCCAAACGCTACAATAAAGCCGCCCAGAGTAGTGAAAAACTGTCTCTCGCTCTCCGGGTGCCTCACAAAATAGCCATTGTTCAAGAGCGAAGTCCATATCCCCCTTTTGATATCATGCAAAAAGGGATAGAACTTGCCCTGCAAGCTCGACAAATAAGTTTTGTCGGATATGAAGCCGAAGAGCGCATCCATAAACAGAGTTTCGTGAACTTTCAACGGCGGAGAGCCTGAGGGAGGGCTCAGCTTCGTAAATTCGTAATCCTTGTCGCTCATCATCAAGATGCCGTTGTATGGCAGTTGACGAATTCTGATGTATCCGCGCGCAGCCAGATCGACAAGCGTGGATGTGACATCAGGTATGTCACAACTCTCATCAATCAAGGTTCCGACTTCCGCCGGAGTGAGCTCCTTGGGCGGACTGAATTCCACACCGACAGCTTGCTTGCCGCGATCGCGTCCCTGAAACCACCAGTAAATGAAAAGCAGGTATGCCGTCGCGGTTGGTATCACCACCGCAGGCATCCAATCGGCAACGAAATCTCTAAACGCATCGATGAATGTCGGCTGCAGCACCGAGCCCCTGGGTAGCCGGGCGACAATCGTCAGCCCCTCGCCGCCCTTCAAATTGTTGGCACTGTATTTGATGCTGGACCTGTCAGCCGTGTGGGAGCCATGCCTTTTCGATCCCATGGGCCCCGCATAAGAGGTGAACTTAATTCCTGACGGGTCGATGCCTCGAGGCGGATAGAAAGTGGCGGTTGCCCGATCGATGGGAAAGCGCCATTCGTTGCCGCTGACATTCCAATAGAGCTCCGGCGCGCCATCAAAAAAATTGAGCGCACGCCGGACGATGTAGCTGATTTTATACGTCTTCACGCCGGAAACAGTAACATCGGGATCGCCTATGCGAACGATAAAGTCCGAGCCCTGTAATGTGGATTTGTATTTGTAGGGAAAGCCGCTCTCATTAGTAACGCCGGCAGGCTTTATGTCCAGCTTGTAAACACCGCCGTGCCGATTGTACTGGACGGGGATGAAACGAAAAATGCCGTGTCTGTGTGCGCTTCCGAAGTCATAGACGATTGTTTCGGTGACCGCCAGATTTCCTTTCTTGTCGAGCTGCAATTGACTGTCGAAAGACTTGATGCGCTCCGCCAAAGCCGGCAACGCCATAAGCATCACGATGACAACCGCGACGGCTAGCCTGACGATTACTATTCTCCCCGTTTCGCCTCTCATATCCGGCCCCTTGACTGCGCTCAATTCAAATGCAAACCCTAGTATAATCGGAGCGAGACAGGAGGCGTTTCATGTACATTCTAATAGGCTTTCTTGTAGCTCTGGTCGTCACTATCATCTGGGTCATTGGCACATATAACCGGCTTGTTCTTTTGCGGCAGAACGTGCGGGAAAGCTGGTCGGCAATCGAAACAGAATTGCGCCGGCGCTACGATTTGATTCCCAACCTGGTCGAGACCGTCAAGGGCTACGCATCCCACGAGAAGGATACGCTCGAGGCTGTAATTCAGGCCCGCAACAGCGCCGCTTCCATCTCCGGATCGCCCGACGCACAAGCGCAGGCTCAAAACATCCTCACCGGCGCGCTGCACAAATTGATTGCTTTGAGCGAGGCTTATCCTCAACTCAAGGCCAACGAAAACTTTGCCTCCCTGCAAAGGGAAATTGGCGAAACAGAAACCCGCATCTCCCAGGCCCGGCGCTTTTATAACGCTAATGTCAGGGAGATGAACACCGCCGTCGAGACGTTTCCTTCCGTCCTTCTTGCCGGACCCATGGGCTTCAAACCACAGGTATATTTTGGCATTGAGGACCCTCAAGCGTTCGAACCCGTCAAAGTGAGCTTCCAAAAACAATCTGAAGTGGCGCCGGGCGGCACGATCTCATTGAAAACATCCATTGAAGACAAGCAAAGGTCTTGATAAAAGGATGACGCCAAAACTGCGGTCAGACGAATACACATGGCGAAAATACTGATAGTCGAAGACGACCTCGATTTGCGATCGATTGTGGAAGATTGGCTCAAGCACGAGCATCACACGGTAGAATGCGCGACCAAAGGCGACGAGGCGCTCGATCTTCTCAAAGTCTATCCTTACGATCTGATCATTCTCGATTGGGAGCTGCCGAATTTGAGCGGCATTGAAATCCTCAAAGCGTTTCGCGGCTGCGGCGGCAGGACGCCAATCTTGATGCTCACCGGCAAAGGCGAATTGGACAACAAGGAAACAGGACTCGATACCGGCGCTGATGATTACTTGACAAAACCTTTTCATATGAAAGAGCTTTCGGCGCGCATACGAGCTCTTCTCAGGCGTCCCGCATCGGCTGTGGAGAATGTGCTGAAGGTCGGCGATCTCACTCTCAATCCAAAAACGTACGCTGTCACCAAAGGCGGTGCGGATATAAAATTGCTGCCCAAAGAATTTGCACTGCTGGAATTCTTCATGCGCTATCCAAACCAGGTTTTCAGCGCCGAAGCGTTACTGGATCGCGTTTGGAGATCAGAAAGCGATGTTGCACCAGAGACGGTGCGCACCTGCATCAAGAGGCTGAGAAAAAAACTCAATGCCGAAAGCGAAGATTCAATCATCCAGACCCTCCACGGTGTCGGTTACAAGCTGTACAATCCGGACTGATGCAAGGAAGATATATACTTATATTGTTTCTACTTGTCGTGGCTTCCTCCATTCCATTGTTCTCCGACCGCATCCATTGCTCTCCGACCGCAGCATAAGAAATGGCGCTTAACCTGAAGTTATCCCACAAGGGTCTTATTCTTGTTGCCATTCCACTGATATTCGAGCTCGGCTTCGTGGCCGTGCTTTATGGGCTTTTGAATGACGCGGAAAGGGAAATTCAGCGCGAGGCCCGCGCCCGGGCCATAACGAAGCAATTGAACCGCTTGCACGCTCTTCTCACCCAACAGGTGTCCGGCATCTCAGCTTACGGGCTCATAGGATCGACAGGAATGGCCCGGCGCTATCAGCATGCATCCGATCAAATTCCGCCTTTGTTTGCCGAACTGAAAGCGCTTGTCGCGGACAACCCCAAAGAATACGAACAGGTTGGCGATCTGGAGCAATATCTTCAGGGCACCATCCAAGACTTTCGCCAGGTCAAGCAGATGATTGATGCAGGCGAGCAAGCGTCAGCGCGCACTTACCTCAATGGCATGCGCTCGAAGGTGCCTTTGCTCGTCTCCAAAATGGACACCCTTCTCTCGGAAGAAAGCAAAATCGAGGAAAGCAGCCCGAAAATCCAGGCGGAAGCTCGGCAGACGGTAAAAAACCTCCTCATTGGCGGCGTCATCTTCAATATCCTGCTTGCTGTCGGGCTGGCCGTCTATTTCAATCGCGGAACAACAAAACGTCTTGCTGTCCTGATGGACAATACATATCGCCTTGCCGTCTCGCAGCCGCTCAACCCACCGCTCAAGGGCGACGATGAAATCGCCCACCTGGACCAGGTTTTCAACAATATGGCTGCCGCATTAGCGGAATCTGCTCGCAAAGAAAGAGCTGTGATCGAGAATGCCGTCGATGTGATTTGCTCGCTCGACAGTCACGGCCGCCTTGTCAAAATCAGTCCCGCAGCGCTCAATGTCTTTGGATATGCCCCTGACGAGCTGGTCGGGCAGAGCGTCATGAATCTCATTGTGGAAGAGGACAGGCAAAGCTCGCGCACAGCCATCGACGAGATCCGCAAAGGCAAGTCCACGCATCCTTTCGAAAACCGTGTTCAACGCAAAGACGGCACGGAGGTGCATATCCTCTGGAGCGCCCACTGGTCGCAAAGCGAGCAGTCGATGTTCTGCGTAGCCCACGACATTACCGAGCGCAAGCGGGCCGAAAATCTGCTTCGCCAATCAGAAGCACGCGTAAGAACAATTGTGGAGACGATGCCTGTCGGTCTTGTGATCATCAACCAGAGCGGCTTCATTGAGTTGATCAATCCGGCGACAGAACGCCTTTTTTCAATCGAGCCGGAAGAAATATGCGGTGAGCACGTCTCGGTCTTGTTTCCCAGATCGCCCGCTAAAACGCCTGACGGATCAGTAGAGGATTTCATGGACGACTTGCTGAGCAAAGCTAAAGGGCACATTTACGAATGCGATGCGCGGCGAGCTTCAGGCGAAACCTTCCCCGTGGAGCTTTCGCTGAATGAGTTTCAAGCGCTGGAAGGACCGCGTTATCTGCTTATAATGCTCGACATTTCCGAGCGCCGCGAAGTGGAAAGATTGAAGCAAGAATTTGTTTCCATGGTCTCCCACGAGCTTCGCTCGCCGCTGACGTCCGTGCAGGGCTTTCTCACCCTTCTGGCTGAGGATGTTTACGGTCCGCTTACCGAGACTGGAAAGAACAAAGTGGAGGTGGCAGAAAGAAACGTCACGCGTTTGATAAAACTGATCAACGATTTGCTCGACATAGACAGGCTGGAAGCCGGCCGGCTGAAGATGTTCTTCCAGCCCATAGACGTTTCGGCTGCCATTGAGCGGGCAGTGGAAGCGGTCCGCGTACTGGCTGAACAAGCCCAGGTCACAGTAGAATACCCGACCGAGCCCTATGAAGTGGTGGCGGACTACGACAGGCTGGTGCAGGTTGTTATCAATCTCCTTGCCAATGCTTTCAAGTTTTCACCGCCATCGAGCACGGTGAAAGTGGTAGTGAGCAAAACAGACAAAGATGGCCTGGACATCCGCGTGGTCGACCAGGGCGTGGGCATTCCGAATAAGTATCAGAAAGTCATTTTTGAGCGCTTCGAGCAGGTCAATACGCCCGACCGCATGAAAAAAGGGGGAAGCGGCCTCGGTCTTGCCATCTGCAAAGCAATCGTCGAACAGCATGGCGGATCAATCGGCATCGAAAGCGAAGAAGGCAAGGGTTGTACCATATGGTTCCGACTGCCCCAGTCGCCCCCAACCTATGAGGCAGCCTGAATGCCTCACCGCCATATGAAGCCGTTCCACCGCGAAAACAAGATGCCGTGCAGGAATTACTTTTTTCAGGCATGCTCAAACACGCACAAACTGTCGATTTTCACCTCATTTCTTCTCTTTCTGGGAAGCTGTCCGGCACATGCCGACAACGATTTGCTGACGCCGACTTCCTCCGAGAGCACAGCCGTTGAGGAAATTCGCCTGCCGCCAACGGCTTCCCGTCCTGATGCACAATCCAGACAAGAAATCAGAGACGCTGACGAAGCACACGCCGCGCCGAAATCCCAGGGCCAATCGACAACTGAAGGCCAAGCCGGAGCGTCAAGAACGGACGGCCAAGCCGGAGCGTCAAGAACGGAGGGTCAAGCCGGAGCGTCAAGAACGGAGGGTCAGGCCGCGCAACCAGCAAAGGTGGTCTTTCCGACAAGCATAGGCGGCTCCGAGCCGGAAGCAAGAACTTCCCAACCCGACGCCGATGGTGTAGAGACTGCCGCCATTCAGCCATCACAGCGGTCGCGGGAAGCCTCCATGGGCAGCAAATCGGCAGTGCCGGGCAGTGTCACTTATATTCACGAGCCGGATTTCACGGGGCAATACAACAGGTCACTGTTCCAGCGCCTGTATTCCCGCGGTCTCAAAGCGTTGCGCATTCGAGCATACGAAGAAGCCAAATCGGCGTTGCTGGAGGCAATCAAAGAAGCTAAGAATTACGGCAGCGTAAGCAGCCAGCTCATCTTGAGCCGGCTTGCGCTGGGCGACGTTTATCTCGGCGAGGACAACAACAAAGAGGCGAATGAGCTCTATTCATCTTGCCTTGAATCATCGCGCCGAGCTTTCGGTGAGTTTACAGCCGAGCATGCGCATGCGTTGTACGGCTTGGCGAGCGTAAGTTTCAATCAAGGCAAGTTGGCAAGAGCAGAAGCGTTGGCAAAAGAGGCGCTGAGGATTCGGCAAAAGGTATTTGGTCCCAAAGCGCACGACGTAGGGATGAGTCTCGTCCTCTTGGGCAGAATATTGGGCGCTCAGGGCTGGGTCGATGAGGCGCATTCAGCCATCCAGACCGGTTTGCGCGTGCTCGAAGATGAGCCCGGGCCGAGAAGCCTCGATTATGCCGATGCGCTCAGACAAGCGGCATTGTTCTATCACGCCAACGGCAAACGAAACAAGTCGAGAGAATGCTTCGAACACTCATACAGCATCGAAGATAAATCGGTTGTCTTAGATCAGCCAGCGAGATTGGCTGGGCTGGTGCGTTTCAGATGGGAGGACGGCTCTCCGCGCGCCCAGGAGTTTCAAGACGCCGATTTCCCGTTCAAGTACATGGTCAGCAATTCAGTGCGTGTGGCAGCGACGATTGTCGACTTGTGGGAAGTGATGGGTGTTTTGATCTCGGTCACCAATATATCGGACAAGAAAGTCGAGTTGGGTTTGGGCACGGTCTCTTTGACCGAGCAATTCGAGCCGAGAAAGCCGCTTGTGCTGCTTGAGCCGAACACAATTGATGTTCGCCGCCGCGAAAGAACGATGTGGGATCTCACCTACAACCGCCCGTGGTTGGCCAACGTGCAGAAAACACGCACCTTCCGCGGTTTTGTGCCGGCGCGCGGACACGACCTCTGGCGCGGTCCGAACATATTTGGAATTTACGGCAAATGGGGAGGCTCGCAACGCATTTTGCCGCCCCAAAAGTTCTTCTTGCAGCGTTCGCCTGAAGAGCTGGAAGAACAAGCGCAAGCCGTGGTGGAAGAAGATTTGTACCGCTCGAGAAATGAAGGCGCCATCGGTCTTGTGCCGGTGCCGCTGGAGCCGTTCGAATCTCGCACCGGCGTTCTGTATTATCTCCACCCGCGCTGGGAGAACGTTCTGCTCAAGGTGCCTGTAGGCAACGCTGTTTTCGAATTCCCCTTCCATCTGCAAAGGAAGAGGATTCCCCACTAATGCACAAATACCAATGCTCCTGGCAAGTTTCGCATTTTAGAACGCTATGCACTTTAAACTTTTAAGTTCAAAGCCCAAATTGGGCAGCTTCCCCGTAAATCCATGCGGCGCCAGGCTTTGCCATAACGCCGCTGATGGCGTGGACTAAACTTTTTTGTTTAAACCACCCAGCGTCTCCCGACCAGTGCTCGCGGCCGCCTCCAGCTTCTCCAAGCAAGCTCTGCGCCAGCTCCGTCGAAACCGTTCAGCCTAACTGCCCACCCGATCAGGGCTTCTCCCAGCCGAGCTCTTCGACAGCTTCGTCGAAACTGACACGCATGCGCTGGCAATAATGGAGAGCGATGATTGCCTGCTCGACCTTCAGTCGATTTTCTTCGATCAGCTCCTGGCACCTGGCTCCAGCGCCAAGCGTGACTTTGTCCACTTTGCCGGCGGCGCTGAGAATCTTCACGATTTCGCCGCCATGCTTTTTCTTCACATTATTGGCAGTCTGCACGTCTTGTTCGCTGAGCAAGCCCGCTTTCACCAAAAGATTTATCACTTTGACGTCTTGCGCGCTCCTGGCAATTTGCTTGCGCGCGCTCTTGGCGTCAACACCATAATGCTCATGAATAAAGGCTTCCAATGCTTCTCCCTTGCTGAGCGCTCCTGTCCGCACAACTTCCTGCAGATTGAGGGCCGCTTTGAGAACCGACACGCCGAGCAGTCCGGCCTCGATGAGAATTTCTCCCAGCGGCGGTGCAATAGGCGCAGCCTCGGCGGAATCGACTTTCGGCGCTGTGGCTGTAAATATGTTTGCGTCTACTTTGCCGCCCCTGTTGTGAGCGCGCCTTACGGCTTCTGCTGCTTGCTTCGTAGACAAGGCACCGTTTTTCACCATATCTTGCAATTGCAGGGCGGCTTCGAGCGTGGAATCAGGTATCAATCCTGCCTCCACAAGGAAGTGCCCGAGCAAGATATTGGGGCGCTTGGAGATAAGGTCGATTTCGCGCGAGCCCATTGCAGGTGCAGCCTCATCGGCCGGTTTTGGCGGCGCCTGAGCGGGCTGCGCATGAGCGGCTTGTTGCGGCGGCGCCGACGGCTGCCCGGGTTGCGGCGGTGGCTGCATT
>DATNRC010000290.1:0-9251 GCA_036703705.1 Candidatus Obscuribacterales bacterium | reverse complement strand
CGTCTTCAAAACGGGAGTGTATTCATTAGCTTTGAAGCCCAGGGCAATTGTCTCAGGCTTGCCCAGCAAGGCGCCCAGGTCCGCGAGCTCGTCCATGGCCCAGCCCGCCCCTTCTCTGAGCACCGCTTCAACCAGCACCTTGTCCGAGGAGAAAAGGTTGTAATTCTCGAGCGCGGGCGGCTGATTGAGCACCTGATGCGTCTTTTGCTCTTTAGTCACTCCATTGCTGGTCGCTAGCATGAAACAAACCTCGCTTAAGCCCGGAAGAAACTAAACATTCTACTAAAACCTCGGTGCCTGAGCTCTGCGAATTAAGTCATTGATCAGCTTTCGCTCCCCCGCGACCATTTCTTCTTACGAACCCGAAGCCGCCCCTTCTTCAATGGACATTCCCGCGACAGACTCATTGCGGTAAGAGATTATCCTGCCCGCTCGCTCTCAAATAGGCTTTGAAGGACTCGGCAAGATTCACGCCCTTATGCTCGTTCAATATCTTGAAATCATTTGTGCGCTTCTTTCCGCCCTCGGGTTTGTTGTCAGTGCGGCTCTCGCCGTCGCTTTCAGCTCGCCCTCCATCATCTTTGCCGGCGCAGCAAGGAGATGCATTTACGATGAGACATATCAGGACAACCAGACACACGCACGTTCTTCGTCGATAATAATGAGGCTGAAAAAACAATCCTGAACAAATCGCATACATTCACTTAATCACAGCATGTATTTTTTTCACAAGCCGAGCGACAAGGAGATTGCGCTGTTCCTTCTGGCGCAGGCGGACCAATCATTCTCATACCCGCACGTGGGCAGAACAAAATACCTTGGCGGCAGGTCAGAATCCCAGGCCGGCACTTCCAGGGCTCATACCGGCAAGCCAGCTTCCGGTGTACCGCAAGGCTACATTTGCGACCACAGGCGAACAAAGCTCGGAACGGGCCTGCAAGTTTTTCAAGCCGGTATCGATGCAATAAACCAATGGCAGATGTTCAATCTCGGCTGGCTCACCATATATGGTGCAGGTCAGCCGCAGGCGGGACTGAACGTTTGTGTTCTGGCGCATCATCTGGGATTTTGGTCGTTGAATGCTTGTCGGATAGTTTATGTCATCGATCAGGGATCGGTCGCTTTATCCGATCATGACCTGGGTCCGGTATCCAATCTCCAATCGGCCGCCATGCCCGGTCGGAACCCGTCCGCTTTGCCCGACCTCCAATCGGCTAACGGATCGGCAAGACGTTATGGCTTTGCCTATGGAACACTCTTCTCTCATGCAGAACGCGGCGAAGAAAGATTTTTGATTGAGTGGCTGGAGGACGACACGGTGTGGTTCGACGTCTTTGCATTTTCATTGCCGTCAACGCTCTTTGTAGCGCTCGGGCTGCCGTTGGCTCGAGTGCTGCAACGACGTTTCTCCCGGCAAGCGAGTCAGGCAATGGTCGAATTTGTCGCAGATCGCGAAAAGCATTCAGTGATTAGCGATCAGGTAGTATGATGGCTGCTCTCCAACCGCCGACTCAGAGGTCACGTCAAGATGTTTCCCCTTAGAGACTCTAACCCTTCCCAGTCGGTTCCTATCTTCAACATCGCCATTATCGTCATCAACGTCCTTGTCTTCCTGTTTGAGGTTTCCCTCGGCGAGCGGGGGCTCAATCGCTTGTTTCAGGAATTTGGGCTGGTTCCGGCCCTATTTCTCGAGCGATTTGGTCCTTTCGAAGTCGTCACCATGTTTACCTGCATGTTTTTGCACGGCGGGTGGATGCACCTCATAAGCAATATGTGGGCGCTCTACATTTTTGGCGACAACATCGAAGACCGGCTCGGGCACTTCGGCTATGTCGTCTTCTACCTTCTGTGCGGTGTGGCGGCCGGGCTGACACAAGTGTTCATGTCTGCCAACAGCACCATACCAACTGTTGGTGCCTCAGGAGCGATCGCGGGGGTGCTGGGAGGATACGTCGTGATGTTTCCGCACGCGCGAGTGCTGACGCTTATTCCCATCTACATAATCGTGCGCATTATCGAGGTTCCGGCTATCGTCTACCTCGGAGTATGGTTTCTCACGCAGTTCTTCACGGGACTGGGAACTCTTGGCGCCAGGGACGCCACAGAAGGTGGAGTGGCCTGGTGGGCGCACATCGGCGGATTCGTCATGGGCGTAATCCTTGTCAAATTGGTACCGAAGCGCAAGCAGGTTTACGATTATAGCGATACGTTCGACGTCTGACCGTCTTTTTCGCCCAGCTCTGCGCGCTCCGGCGTCTTGTCTTCTGTTGCCGCGCTTTCAAGCGGTTGTGCTTCCTGCCCAGTATCATTCTCCACCGCAGGCGCCATGCGCAGCCTGCCAATCTTCACGCGCCGTTCGGAAAGACGTTCAACAAAAAACTGTCCATTCGCCCGCCTTTCCGAAATGGAAAGTTCTTTGACGGCCCGCCGCTCAATTTCCCTCGTCAAGTCGGCCAGCTGATCTGATGTCAGATTGTTTTTCGCTTCTCGCCCGTCCTGGAGTATGGTCAAAAGCTCTTCGATGCTCACGTTTGCACTCATGACGTGCTTGTCGAAAAGCTCTTCCAGCGCCAGAACAATTGCTTTATGCGTTCGCTCGAGAACCTTGTTGATAGGCTTTCGGCCGAGCAAAGCATGCACTTCAAATTTGAAAGATACGGCTGCCTTCTGGGCGTCATAGCGGACGGTCAATTTGATGGGACGCTCGTCTCGTTCGGTGCAAAGGCACTCAGCCCTGACGAGCGCATGCACCGGATCTTTTTCGATGGCTGACCAGACCCATGCCGTTCCGGCGAAGTTCCTCAGCGTGTCAGCCACGCAATCGAGAACCTCGGCGACTGTGCCGTAGGCCGTCGTGGACGGCGGGTTTTCCAGCACGTCATTATGCCTCAAGAGCTTCAAACCGTAGCCCAACAGGCCGAGGGAAGCTGCCCCTACTAGAATCACTGGGTTCATGTCTCATACCTTGCAAGCGAATCAGTTGCAAAGGACGCCTCTGTTAGTTTCGCAGATTTCAAGCTGATCGGAGCATCGGCAAGCGCTACTTTTACGATGTGAAACGGCTTATCTTCCCGAGCGTGTCTATTCCCGCGCAATTGGGTATACAGAGGTCGGGATTTAAGCATGGCATGTTGATGGCAAAACCAGGTCCAATCAAGGGCGCAGATGCGAAAATTCACCTTGCTCGCCGCCTTTGTGGTTGACAAAGCAGCGTGGCATCAAACTTATCAGTCCAGGGAGTAGAGAAATGAAAAATCTCGTTCTGACAATGCTCTTCGCAAGCGCCATTTCGCTGGCGTCCTCGCTGCCGGTGAGAGCGGAAGAGAGCAAGGGCGCCGAGGCGTGCATAGGCGACTGCAGGAAGTGCGCCGAACGTTGTGAAAAGACGCTTGAATACTTTCAATCAAAAGGCGGAAAGTATTTAGAGCCTGACAAGATAAGGCTGCTCAAAGATTGCATTGCCACCTGCAAACTGAGCGCGGAATTCAAGAGCCGCAACTCTGAGTTTCAGGGCAAAGCAGCGTCACTGTGCGCCGACGTTTGTCACAAATGTGCAGCAATGTGTGACGAATTGAAAGATCCGCAGCTCAAGGACTGCGTTGACATGTGCAACACCTGTGCCTCCAGTTGCGCCGCACACGGCAAAACCACAGGAGGAGCGGGCGGAGACTGCTGCTCGGGTCACAAACGAAAGAGCGATTAGGCAAAACCACTCAGCTGACCGCATAAGCGCATAAGAAAGAGCTGCCGCCTCTACGGCCGGCAGCTTCCTTCTGCAATGGGGATCGGCTTTTCATGAGCCATCTGGCGGCGCCTGGTCGATTCGAAGTATTCTCACCATGGGAAAAACCCCACTACATGACTTGTTCATGAATCAGGTTTAGTTTAATGTTTCATAATGAATTGTTGACATCCGGGCGGATTGGCGTAGATTCATAGGATTGGACAGGTGGTCCTCTATTCGGATATCAAGCCTTTCGTCGTCAATGGCGCAGGAGCGGGCACGTGGCTCAGGTCGTAATCAAAAATCATACCTACGAGCTAAGAACTCTCGTCATCGGCAGCTTCATGCTGACAGCCATTGGTGTCAGCCTGGGCATGGGCATTTATCTGGTTACACATGAGTCGTCTGAGACAAGCAAGGAAATAAGCACTCATCCTGACATGGCGCTGGTCTCCGGAATGCGAAAGGCGCTCCCCATGCACAGAGGGCAAGTGCCCGTTTATCCAATCGAAGCTTTCGGCCGTCCCGTTGGAGCGCCGCAAGCTTTGCGGGCTATACCGCAGCAGCCTGATCAAGCTCAAGGTCCGGCTCAAGCTCCGGCAAACAAGCCGCTTACCGACGCACACCCTGTGCGGTTAGAGTCACAATCGACGACGCATGAAAGCCATTTCGGTGCGGCAGAGGCCGCACCGCACACGGTGCAACCAGTCGTTCCGCCACCACCGCCGGTGACAACTGTTCAACCGCCGCCGTTTGCCTATCCATCCATGGTCGCCGGCCAGTTTCAGCCCATGGCACCGCATCAATACCCACAACCAATGGCAGTTTATGGGAACAGATCATCGTATCCCATGGCCATTGTCACAATGTCCGGCAATCGCATCCGTACCATCACCAATAGATAGAACTATTAAACGACGTCGCGGAAGATATCCTCGATAATCTGCCCGGACGTCCCAGCTCCGGCAACCATGGGCATTCTCGCGCTTTCCAGCGGACTGGCGAGCGGGCGGATTGTCGAATAAGATTAAGCGGTGCTAAAGTAGAAGTGGTAGCCGCTGTCTAAAAATCGAAACCTGTCCGTCTTATAAAAGCAGGTGGTATTCGCAGGAGGCGATTTAATGCCTGTATTTGCAAGCACAGATGAGCTCTATGCCGTAATGCATCAATTGTGGTCTTATATAAAGTCCGACGAAAGGATGTCCAAACAGCTCCTGGCCTCACGTTTAGTAGTCCGTTTCCAATATCGCGATCCCGATGGCTCGCTGACTGTTGATGGCAGCGACGGCGAGGAGATTAGATTTCACTTTGGAGAATGCGAGCTGGAGCCGGTCGTTGAAATGTCGATGAAATCTGACGTCGCGCATAATTTCTGGCTCGGTAAAGAACCACCGGCGGTGGCACTTTTGCAGGGACGCATCAGCAGCCGCGGCCCTGTGCACAAAGCACTGGCACTATTGCCTGCCGTCAGGCCAGCCTTCGCGGTCTATCCGCAGCTGGTGGAAGACCTCACCAAGCGTGAGTCCGCCTGAAGCAAGCCTGGCAGGGCTGAATTCCGTCAATGCCAATGAAGCAACGCTGCAACACGGCAAGCACGGCGATTAGTAATTCGAATCATTCCTTCCTTCGCCAATCTCCATCATGAGGTCGACGATGCAATACGTGTTTTCAATCAGCGGCCGAAACTGCTTGCGCAGCCGCTCGTCTGCCAAAACCGGCTCTGTGCCTCTTGAGACAGGCACCCTCAACTCTTCCTGCACAAGAATGGCCGCCATTATGTGCCGAACGGCATTTCTATAAGCTCTTTCCTGTAGACCAAAGTTCTGCCCCAAAGGTTCTCCCAGCGCCTGTCCGATTGGCGATTCTTCGCCGGTTTTGTCAACTGCCGGCGCTGTTTGTCCGGCCGGCGCCGCTTTTGGCTCTTCACTGTCCCAAAAGGATTCTTGGCTCATCTTCTAGTGTCCTCTTAGACGCATGTCTAATGATACGGCAATTGGCATGTTCGGCGTCAAGAAACAGATCTAATTCCACTAAAAGGCAAGCGGCTTCTTCACTTTCCTGGACGCTTCGATCAATGCCTCCATGTCAGCAAGAAAATTCTGCCACCACATCAGGTAATTCTCGTATGTGTAAACGCCTGAACAATCCGAGACAGAGATGGGCGAGAAGAGAAGCCGGCTGACAATACTTCCAAGCTTCGGTCTCAGCGCTGCTTTTCTTGGTGCGACGCGCTCCGGCACTGCCAGCAATTTCAACGCTTCCAGCTCTGCGCTAAGCGCCTCTACTTCCTCGGTCGCGAGGTAATCACCGCAATGGATGCCATTGTAGATGACCTTGTTCCAGAGAACAGGACAATGCGCTGCCGGATCGCTTCTCAATAAAGACACGATCTGGCGGATGACTGCAATCAGCGAGATATTGCCCAGCCGCTTGTGCAAGAGAATAAAGGACTGGTGCGGGCAAGCGGTAAGCGCCCAATTCTCAAAAGCGAAGAAATCATCGCCCGAGACTCCTTCTCTTGTTTGCGGCATGCCGGCTTCGTCGACGACAACAAGCTCCGCATTGGGCGGCGGCGACAGGACGGCGCCCTTTTCCCAGCAATCGCAGTAGACCCGCGCATCAAGACCCACCCTCGTTGTCGCCTCCTCCTGCGTATTTATGCCTCGTATTGTAACAATGTCGAGCCGCGCCCTTAACACGCATATGCACCTTGAGGATGGTGGTCGTCCCTTAACAGGGAGCCGCAAAACCAATCCTTGGACTGAGGCTGAAGCGCGCGAACCATTCTCGCGAACGATAATAAGAGAAAGCCCAACAATCATAATCAAGGTTACGTCGTCAGATGAGGCTGGTTTGAAAAGTGTCTACCCATTCGGTGATACAGACTGCAGGCAAAAACCAGGACTTGCCTGAGCCCGGCAAGCAGAGCGAGATGGAGCACGAATGGGGTGTGCTCGCATTGGACGATGTTCTTCGTCGGCTGGACACGGACATTGAAAGCGGGCTCAGCGCCGACGAGGCCGAGAAACGGATGGCAAAGCACGGGCCGAATGAGCTTGCTTACCGCCCGCAGGCAAGCATACTTTCGCTTCTTGCGCATCAGTTCTTGTCCAGCGTTGTCCTTCTTCTCATTGCCGCCGCCGCCATCTCTTTCCTGACCGGCGAGCATCTGCAAAGCGCAGGCATTCTCGCTGCCGTATTCATTAATGCCATCGTCGGCTTTTTCACAGAGCTCAAAGCTCAGATGTCTCTGGAGGCTCTCAAGAAAATCTCCGGCCCGACCGCGCGCATCCGTCGCGGCGGCAAGGATATGCACGTCGCGGCGCGAGAGCTGGTGCCGGGCGATCTGGTGCTGCTGGAGGCGGGGGTGCGTATTCCGGCCGAAATACGAATCGTCGAGTCGGCAGCACTTACGGTGGATGAGTCGATTCTGACTGGCGAAAGTGTTCCCGCCTACAAGAGCGGATTGTTTGTGGAAGGAGAAGAAGCAACTTCCACACTTGGATTTCATGGCACCTATGTGCTCAAGGGCCGCGGCACCGGAGTCGTCATTGCCACCGGCCGTGCGACGAGGCTCGGCCAATTGCAGTGTTTGCTCACCCAAACTGCAAGCGGGCAAACACCGCTGGAGAAAAGGCTGGAGGTGCTGGGCGGGCAGTTGAGCATATTGACGCTCTTTATTTGCGCCGCTCTTGCCGTCGTCGGCATCCTTTACAAAGAGGACGTCTGGGCGATGCTGGAGACCAGCATCGCCCTTGCTGTTGCCGCTATTCCTGAAGGGCTGCCCGTGGTGGCAACGCTCGCGCTCGCCATGGGCACGCAGCGCATGGTCAAATTGGGCGCCTTGATGCGCGAGCTGGCGGCAGTAGAAACCCTGGGTTGCACCACTGTCATTTGCACGGACAAGACTGGAACGCTTACAGAAAACCAGATGATTGCCACGGACATCGTGCTGGACCGGCGCGTGATCAAGGTTTCTGGAGTGGGCTACGAGCCAAAAGGGGAGCTGACTGAAGGGGAAGAAGTAATAGATCCGGAGCAGGATGACGTCTTGACCGAGGTGCTGAGAGCAGGAGCGCTGTGCAACGACGCGCGCATTGAGCGCAGCAAAGACGACACCTGGCAAGTGCACGGCGATCCGACTGAAGGCGCGCTCCTTGCAGCAGCTTACAAAGGCGGCCTGGAGCACAAGATGTTGACAAAGGAATTTCCGCGCATAGGAGAGATTCCCTTTGATCTTAACCGCAAGCGCATGACCACCATACACGACACCGGCGAGCAAAGCATCGTTGCCTTCGTAAAAGGTTCGCCCGAGCAGCTGATTCAAGCGTGTTCTTCGGTTAACACAGCCTCCGGCATAAGGGAAATGACCGCCGATGACAGACAGTGGTACGGCAACAAGAATGAAGAGCTGGCGCACAATGGATTACGCGTGCTTGCCCTGGCCATGAAAACGACCAGAAAGTCGCAATGGGAAGAATGGAGCGAAAAAATAGAGCAGGATCTGACCTTCCTCGGCCTCGTTGGCATGCGTGACCTGCCGCGAAAGGGCGTTCACAATGCTCTCAAAAAGTGTCATGAAGCCGGCATTCACGTCATCATGCTCACAGGCGATCAACCAGCCACCGCTCGTTCCATTGCCAGGGATTTGAACATAATAGGCAACACTGCTCAAGAAAAAGATGTGCTTTCCGGCTCGGATCTGGAGGCAATGAGCGCGGACGAAATGAAATCGGCATTGCAGGCGACCAAGGTCTTGGCTCGTGTAAACCCGGCAATGAAGTTGAGCATTGTCAAAAACCTCCAGGAGCGAGGCGAGGTTGTAGCCATGACCGGCGACGGAGTCAACGACGCACCGGCTCTCAGGCAGGCCGACATCGGAGTGGCCATGGGGCTTTGCGGCACGGATCTCGCCCGCGAGGCATCAAATATGGTGATTACTGATGACAATTTCAGCACCATTGTCACCGCCATCGAGCAGGGAAGAATCATATACGAAAATATCAAGCGGGCGATATGCTATCTGCTTACAGCAAGCATAGGCTCTTTGCTTGCCATTGCCATAGCAATCATAATTCACGATCCGCTGCCGCTCACGCCACTGCAATTGTTGTGGCTCAATTTGATCATGCACGTATTCCCGGCACTGGGCATTGTCTTGCAACGCGCTCCCAGAGACCTTATGCGCCATCCGCCACGCAATCCGGAAGAGCAGCTTTTGGAGCGCAGAGAGTTTTTTGAAATAATCACTCGCGGAGTGCTCGTATCCCTCTCCGTGATCGCGGCTGTGCAGTGTATGTCTCTACCTGCCTTGAGTGGTGAGAGCCTTACCGCTATGAGTTTCACCACCATCGCGCTGAGCCTCCTCTTTCAGGCATGGGCGTGGCTTGGCGTCGGCCGCCACGGCAGTGTCCGCCCCAATATGCTCATGTGGCTGATGATGATAATTTCTTACGGGCTGATTTTCCTGGCATTGTATGTGCCACCAGTGAGCCTCGTTTTGGAAACGCGGCCCTTAGGTCCGGCA
>DATNRC010000289.1:0-5463 GCA_036703705.1 Candidatus Obscuribacterales bacterium | reverse complement strand
GCTCAGTTTGAGCAGCGCGAAGCCCATCTTTGACAGAGTGGCACCATCGGCGCCATCATCGTCTCCTTCGATCTCCTCCTCGAGCGTAGACATCCACATCATATCCATGAGCTCATCGAGCGGATATTTCTTCGCCAGATTCAACAAAGAGACGACCGATCCGCGGACGGCTCTCCGTCGTTGGCCAAAACGCTCTTTCAATTGCTCGAGCAATGCAGCTCTGGCAATACTGCGATTGCGCGCCGACAGTTCGTGCCAGGAGCTGGGATTGGCGACAAGATTGCCCCAATACGGGCTCAGTATCGATTCTTCCGCCGGCTCATGCCCGAGCATTTTGAAGAATACGTTGAGAAAATGCGCATTCCTTATCGCCAACTCGCGATCGTATTTCTTGCCTTCCCGGACATTGACACCATGAACAAATACCAGCGGCATGCTCAATAACCTCGCAACTCAAAAACTATTTTCCACGCGCTCGCCTCGCATAGACATCATCACGCGAGGCAGGCAATCAATGGGGTGTGGCGCTCGCTTACCGCTTAGAAGCACTGCGGCAATCTCAAGCCGACGATCAATGCCGGCGTTCGCCAACCGAGGGATTGTCTCCCACCGCACGGAAGGTTAACGAACGCTAAGCCCGGATAGTCTTTGCCGGCGCGCGGGTATATTGACAAGGCAGAATGTCCCTTAAGAGACTGTCCTCAATGCCTTCTCCCTCTTTCAAACAGGGCGAAAAGGTAAAACTAAAAGTCGCGCCTGACCGCTCCCAAGAAGAAGCCGAACAAGTCGAATTGCCGCCCGAAGCCGTAAAGCTTCAGGACGAGGTGGGCGACCGCTTCGAGGTGCTCGCTGTCGTAGGCGAAGGCGGCATGGGGACGGTTTATAAGGTGCGGGAGAAAGAACTCGACAAGGTCATGGCGATAAAGCTTTTGCGACCAGAGTATGCGGCCGACGAATCGGCCGTGAAACGCTTTCGTCACGAGGCTCAAGCTGCGTCCGACCTGACGCACGCCAATCTGTGCGCGCTTTACGACTTCGGCGTGTCAAAAAAGGGCAGTCCATACATAGTAATGGATTATCTCGAGGGGCAGAACCTCGCGGATGTGCTGAGCAAAGAGGCATACCTCGATGTTCCGCGGGCGCTCGACATCTTTATGCAAATCGCCGAAGCTATTTCTCATGCGCACATGAAAGGTGTCATTCACAGAGATTTAAAGCCAAGCAACATCATTGTCACCAAAGGTGATACCGGATCAGAACTCGCTCGCGTCGTCGATTTCGGCATATCCAAACTCATGACGCCAGAGGGTGTCGAGCATGATTTCACAAAGACGGGCGATGTTGTCGGCACGCCGGCGTATATGAGCCCGGAGCAGTGCCTGGGAAAAGATCTCGACGCGCGTTCGGATATTTACTCCCTCGGCTGCGTCATGTACGAGGCGCTCACCGGCAAACCGCCCTTCGCCGAAGACAATGCCGTGAAAACGATACTCAAGCAAGTGAAGGAGCCGCCCGCCAGGATCAGTCAGAAGTTCAAGTATTTGGACATCCCATTTTCCGTTGAAGTGATCGTCGCGCGCTGTCTCGAAAAAGATCCGTCAAACAGATACCAGAGCATGGATGCGCTCTTTCAAGATTTGCAGGCAGCGAGGCAAACGCTCGACGTGCGACCGGAGAAGAAGAAGGAGAAGCCGAATCGGTGGATCCGCCCGCTCATTTTTACTGCGCTGCCATGCATTTTTTTCGCCTTTCTATATTCAATTATGGGAAAAGACCTCGACTGGGGCGCCGTCATGCTTTTGCTCGTCATTTTCTCCCCCGTGTTGCTTTTGATATTTGTTCCTTACGCAATTGGCAAATTTCTTGATTGGCTCGATAAAAACCGCAAGTCTGCTCTCGATGCCAGCCGCAGATATTCAATTACGGTAACGGGGTGCATTGCAGCAGCAGTGGCGGTGGTCTTCCTGATTCTCAATCAATCCGGCTATCTTATGGCTCTGAGAGCTTCGCAACACCTCGCCAAACACAATGTTCGCGAGGCAAGGGACGCCGTGCAAGCAGCACTCAAGCTCGATCCCGGCGACTCGATGGCCCACGTCATACGAGGCATGATGCCCTTCTTTGATGGAAGCGACTATCAAACGGCTCTGCGCCACGTCGACAGGGCCTATGAGATTGGCGGCGACGAAGCCATCACCAAGAAGATGAGCTTCATGGCTCCGGCTTTCTCGCAGTTGTATTGCAAGGCCGTTTACTGGCATCTTAGAGCATTGTTGCTGCTGGAGATGGGAAAGAGCAGTAAAGCCTTGCAGGCTATGGACAAAGCAATCGAGATTGACCAGACGACTAAGATTTACCACATCGCTAGAGCGAGAGCGTTGAACGACTTGGGAAGATATGACGAGGCACTCAAAGAAGTGGCTAAGTCATATGAGCCCGGGAGCGAAGTTCCGGTCGGCAGCAAAGTGGAAAAGGGCCGCGCGCTCTTGGGAAAGGGATTATTTGCCGAGGCGCTCAAGGCGGCGGACAGCGCCAACTTTTATGGAAAGCGAATCCATTTCTACGACATACTTGATGTTCGCATGCTCACCGTAAGGGCCCGAGCTTATTGCGAGCAGGGCATGTATGACCAGGCCTATAGCGCTCTGTCCAAAGCGCTGCAGATTGATCCCAATAGTGTCTCAACTTATTTGAACAGGGCAGTCGTTGCTGAGAGAAACAATCGGCCGGATCTTGCCCGAGACGATCTTGCCAAAGCCGAAGAACTTGCCAAGCCTGGCTCCCTGCCGCAGCATGAGCCGGGAAGCAACTTTTATATGGTCATCGATGCACGGTAAGAGGGGGAGATCGTGGAGAGGCGCAAGACTAAAGCGATCAAGCTCACGGAAACCTGTGCCGTGTGCCGGCGTCCCATCTCGAATGATGGCCCCGCAACGCTTATAAACTGGGTTCTATCCGACCGGTGCCGCTGCAAAGGCAACGAAGCGGCTCGTTTAGCACGTACTCGAACGCTTACAGCCGAATCGCCACCCGAAGCCGTCACCACTGAGCTGTGTGTTGGCACTCTTATTGACGAACGATATGAGATTGTCGATGTGCTCGGAAGGGGCGGAATGGGTGTCGTCTTAAGAGCAAAGGACACTTTCATCGATCGCACCGTGGCAGTAAAAGTTCTTCATCAGGGATTGATGCAAGACGCCGTAATGGTAAAACGCTTTCAACGCGAGGCGGAGGCTTCCGCCGCATTGGACCATCCCGGTGCCGTGGCCGTGTACAGTCACGGCGTTACGTCGTCCGGCGCACCATATTTGGTTATGGAGTGCATCGAGGGCGACAATCTCGGCAATGAACTGCGGAATGGGGCGCTTGGCGCCGAGCGCACATTAGACCTCTCGATGCAAATTTGCGAAGCGTTGTCTCATGCGCATATGCATGGCCTGGTGCACCGCGACATAAAGCCCAGCAACATCATCATCAAGAAGACTGAAGGGGGAGGGGAGGCCATTAAGCTCGTCGACTTCGGCCTCGCCAAAGTCATGTACGGACAAAACATGAGCAGCCAGAAATTGACGAGCACGGGGGAAATTTTCGGCAGCCCCAATTACATGAGCCCCGAACAGTGCGTTTGTGAGCGCGTGGACGAAAGAGCGGACATATATTCGCTGGGTTGCTTAATGTATCATTGCCTTACCGGAAAGCCTCCTTTTGACGGCAACAATCCCGTACAGGTCGTATTGAGCCACCTCGACGAGAAGCCGGCTCCCTTCGCTGATGGATCGTCAGGGCGAATGGCACATCTTGAGAGTGTTGTCTTGAAGTGTCTGGAGAAAAGTGCGGACGATCGATACGCGACGATGAATGACCTCAAACGCGACCTCGTGCGGCTCGACAGTGGATTTGCCCCGACGCTTGCCGGGCGAGCCTGGTATGTTCCGCGCATGCCGCGCGGAGCGGCGTTGATTTTCCCTGCCACCTACTGTGGTTTGATTCTATTTTCTCTCTTGCCGTTTCTGCCGGGCGATCGCAGCGTGCTGTTGATGATTGGTCTCTCTCTCGCCACTCTTCACTGGGCGACGACATCGATGATAAAGACAAACCGCTTGCTGTCGCTGTGCATTCGTGGACGGGCTGAAGAGCAGGATCATGCCGCACTAATCTCCTGGCTCTTGCTCTTTTCGGGAGGAAGCATTCTCGGCGTGGCAATCATCGGCCTCATTATGCAGAAAACGCTAGGCATAAGGTGGCTCGGTTATGGTTGGGACGATCTGATCGTAATGGGCATATCCATGCGCATCATCATCGGCAGCATGATCGCCCTGACAGGTGGCGTGCTGGGACTGCTCTCTGTCAGAGCCGGAGTCTGGCGAAAGGCACTGCCCAAGGACGGCAAGGAATCAGCAACAAACGATGCGCTGCCGCAGATGAGCGAACACAACCGCAAACAAATCCCCGATGTGCGCTGAGCAGTCAACAGCTCCCGCGCCGCCAGCACGCAAGCCGCACACACGACCAGAACGAGAATGCATGGGCATGCAGCCGCACAGATGGCATGACTACGGATATCCGCCCAGCATGGAGCGGGTACCAGCAGTCGAGAAAGTGATCTGTCCGGCGGTCTTTCGGAAACATTGACTCATAGAATGAAGTCGTAAGGTTTCAGTGGTAGTGGGGGCAAGAATTGCATCCACCGGCGCCGGTCAGCCTTTGCTTGCCGGAAAATGCTAATCCGCTGGATCAACTGCAAGCAAGCTCCTTTCCGCTCAACACATCCTGGTCAGAGGAATAATGCTAAGCCGCTGGATTATTTATCAGAAAGAACGCTTTCCGCTTCTTAAATACGGGCTAATCGTTTCTGCCTTCACATATTCCGGGCTCTGCGTCTCCTCGATGATGAGGGGCGCTGCCGGCCTGCCCGACCCCAAAGCCTTTCTTATGGCATTCCCTGCCGCCCTCATCCTCTTCTTGCAATTGCGGGTCGCCGACGAATTCAAAGATCGCGAGGAAGACGCCCTCTACCAACCAGAACGTCCTGTGCCCAGAGGATTGGTCGCTCTCGACGAGCTCTTCGCAATCGGCATAACAGGAGCAGCCGTCCAGTTTTTGCTGACGATTGCCTATCACGGCGCCCTTCTTTTGCCGCTTGCTGTTACCTGGCTGTATTTCCTTCTCATGAGCCGTGAGTTCTTCATCCGCGATTGGCTGAAGGCGCGTCCCTTCACTTATTTGTGGACGCACATGTTGATTCTCCTGTTTGTTGACATCTACATAACATCCTTTGATTGGCTGGTTGCAGGCACCGCTGCGCCCGCCGCCCTGCTCCTCTTTCTGGGCGTGAGCTTCCTCAATGGCGTGGTCATCGAAATTGGACGCAAGATCAAATCACCGCAAGAAGAACGCCCTGGCGTTGAAACCTATACGAAAGCATGGGGCATCAGAGGCGCTCTTTCCGCATGGCTGGCGGCA
>DATNRC010000288.1:0-10915 GCA_036703705.1 Candidatus Obscuribacterales bacterium | reverse complement strand
GACGGTTTTTACGCCTATCTGACCGAGCCACTGTATACCATCTTCGCCTGGCTGTCCGCCGCGGTAAAGCCACGGTTCAACAAGATGAAAATTACGAATAGGCGCACTTTCACGCGCTTCCAGAAAGGAAGCATCATACGGCGGACCCATGCTGGCTGATGAATTCAAAGCATTTCCCTCGAGAAAGACTCTGGCTCAACAACGAGGCGACGCGCCGTCATAGGCAAAAGTTCCGCCCCCCACCTCATGCGTGCCTCATTCACAAATTAGCACGAATTTGCCAAGATACAACCTCGAAAGGAACGCGCTTCGAGGCGCAGTCGTTAACATCCGGGCGTGCGAATTCCCCTTCTCAGGAGTATGAGTTCATTAAATGGGGGTACAACCGTCAGTAGACATAGTAGAAGAACAATTAAAGACACGCTTTAAGGCATCCAAGACAATGCTGCGCGGTTCCAGGATTATCCGTCCCCAGACAACATTATTGATCAGTGCAGTTCTTTGCCTGATCGGACTGTGCACCGCCATTAATCTTCCGAGTTCGGCACAAGAGTATGTCTGGAGCTCGATGTATGATGTCGCCGTCAAAGTATATGGCGACAAAGATTATCAGAAGGCAGAAAAGCTCTTCCTGGAAGCCGTGGAAGAGGCAGAAAAACTTCCCAAGGAAGGCAAGCAACTGCTGAAGACTTTGCAGATGCTTCGCAAAGTCTACATTTCCATGAACAAGCAAGCTCTGGCTGAGCAGATAAGCACGAAGATACAGGCGCTGGGCGGTAAGCCTGAAGAGATGGATGAGACAAGCGTGCACGAGGCAGCGTCCGAAAGACGGCCCGAAAAAGCATCCGGAGCCGCTCAGTCAAAACCGGAATCTGACCGCATTTCAACTGATAACGTTGATAAGGCTGATAAAAAGGAAACGAATGAAAATTCAGCAGATGACAGCAAAGGCATGTTGAGAGAACAGCCGGATGACTCACAATCTGCCGCAGACAGCGACAAAGACAGGGAGCCTCAAAAGGTCGCAGCTGCATCTATAGGCCTGGCAGGCGAAATGCAATCAACGACGACAGTAAAGCGAGCCAAGGAGATTCTCAAGCTGACCGGACACTGCGGTTGGACTAAGAGTATTGATGTATCACCAGACTCATCGCAAGTCATTTCCGGTAGCGCAGATAATACCATCAGGCTCTGGGACTTGACGACTGGAAAAGAAATCGGCAGATTCGACGGTCACGAGGACGCCATCAACTGCGTGGTTTTCTCGCCCTCGGGCAACACCGCCCTTTCGGGAAGCAGCGACAAGACAGTGCGGCTGTGGGATCTCGATTCGGGAACAGAGATAAAGAAATTCGTCGGTCACATCAATCTAGTCACTTGTGTGGCATTCTCTCCCGTCGGCACCAAAATCGCATCGAGCGGCTACGACAGCACGATTCGTATATGGGACACGTCAACGGGAAAAGAGGTGCAAAGGATTCAGTCGACCGGAACGGTGCGCTGTCTCGCCTTTACGCCGGACGGCGAGCAAATCGTGTCAGGTGGATCAGACAGGCTGCTCACTCTATGGCGAGTCAAGGACGGAATGAAGGTGCGCAGCTTCGCTGGGCATAAGGGGGAAATATCGAGCATTGCCGTGAGCCTCGACGGAACAAGAATACTCTCTTCCAGCCGCGATATTACCATCAGGGTATGGGATCTGGCATCAGGTGACGAACTGAAATGCCTGGTCGGGCACGGCAACTGGATACAGAAGGCAAATTTCATTTCGGTCGACAAAGCTATCAGCGGCAGCCTGGACAAGACGTTCCGAATATGGGATCTCGATGCCGGCAAAGAAATCCGATCGTTCACGATTTTGCACTATGGAATGTGGGCCCTCGCCTTCACTGAAAATGGCGACCGAGCCATTACAGGCAGCGATGATTTCAGCCTTCGTGTCTGGCTGCTGAAGTAGAACCAGCGATGGTCACGCGGCCCCTTCTGCTTCACTCGCTTCGCACCTTCTACTTCACTCGCTTCGCACCTTTGTGCTTCTCTTTGTCTCCTTTGGCAGGCACGGCAATCTTGGCGGTGGCGGCTGCTTTCGGTGAGTCGGGCAGCTCAAGGTCGGTCAATCCAGGTGATGGCGCCTTTGGTGGCACACCGATAATCAAGTCGCTGCCTTCCCATTTGCTTTTCATAACCGGGTTTTGGAGAACGCCGCGGTCCCTTTGCACCTCGCGTTGCACTTCTTCGCTCAAATAGCTGAAGGCATCGCCTAATTTGGTTAATTTGCCATTCTTGCGCAAGCCATCCATCAAGTGTCTCGTGAACACGCTTCCTTGGTATCGTTTGGATTCCCAGGAGCGCTGATCGGGGCTGCTGGACGACAGGACAAGCTGACCGGTGCCTTGCACTATTGAATCAACGTTTACATTGGCTGCCTTGACGAGACCCTTGGAGCTTGGAGCTGCCACTCCGCTGTGGCAGGCATCAAGCAAAATCATCACCCTGTCGCAATGAACTCGCTCTTTGATAATGCGCGACAGATCTTGCATGGCAATTCCTGTTGCGTACAGATCATTCACATCCGTATCATGAGCCACCAGGTAGTTGACTCCACCCACATCGAGACTGGAAGGACTGCCGTGACTGGAGAAATAAATGACAACCAGATCGTCCGGCTCGGCTACCCGCGGCAACCATTTATTGCCCAGCAAAGAGAGAATGTTGGCTCGTGTCGCATTGCTGTCCGTGAGGAGCTGAACGTGATCGGGAGCGAAGTCTTTCTCCCGGATCAAGAAATCAGCAAAGTCTTTCGCATCCTTCGCGCAGAAGTGAAGATTGATGGATGAATCCTTGAAATTGCTGATGCCGACGATTACCGCCCACTTGTCTCTTATCGGACGATCGATGTTTTTCTTTATGTCGGAAGCTACGGCCGACGCTGAAGCAAGAGGTGTCCGAGCCGCCGCCGAAGGTTCAGCCTCGGCGTCACCATCGTCTTCGGCAGCAGCTTTAGCGGCCGCCAATCTTTCTTCTTCCAGTTTTGCAGCCATGCGTTTCTTTTGGTTGTACGCCTCAATTGCGCGGTCTGCCTTTCTCGCCAGCTCGCCGCTGAAGGCCCTCTCACTCAGCGCGGAGACCGCCCGTGCCATGCGCGTATCCACCAGGATCGCCCCCGCTTCTTCAGGGTTGGACGTTTGAATCAGTGCTTTGGCACAGTCCTCGAGATTGAATACGGCGAATTTTTGAAAGTCGGGGCTCTTGGAGAGCTTCAACATGGCCGAGCGGAAAATGGCCTCAGCTTTCTGAGGCGACTTCTTCTTGAGATACACGCGCCCGAGCATCATTAAAGTGCACGCCAATTTCGGATCGGATTTGTTGAGATGCTTCTCTTCGATTTCGAGCGCCTTTTTGATCAGCGATTCGGCGCGCTCAGGATTGTTATCGCCAAGCTCCAGCAAAGCCAGCTGCTCCAAGCTGTTCGCAAGACCCATGTCCTTTTCGTTGTTCGCTTCTTTTGTTGCTACCGCATCTGCTACCAGAGCCTTTTTCTGCTCAATTGCTTTTGGATTGAGAATTCGCGCTTCCTGAATGTCAGACACCGCACCGCTGCTGTCGCCAAGCAATGTGCGCGTGATCGCCCGCTCGAGATAGCCCTCGGCGGTTTTTTCGCCGGACAGAGCCATGTCCAGATCTTTTTGAGCGGCACCATAATCGCCTTCATTGATGTAAGCTTTCGCCCGCCCCATCAGCGCATCGCTCATCCTGGGATTTCTTCCCAGCGCGTCGTCAAAGGCCCCGATCGCTCCCTTGTTGTCTCCCTTTGCCAGAAGCAATTTGCCTAAATGGTATTGGGCGTTGGCGTCATCGGATTTCCAGGCTACAGCCTCTTGAAGATCGCTTATTGCTTTATCAGTCTCACCGATCTGGCTGTACGCAAGTCCGCGCTGCAAAAAGTCCGCGCCATTTTTTCGCGTTCGTTTCAAATTTTTGGAGTGGTAATCGATTGCTTGCAGGAAATGCTCACGAGCCGCTTCCTGCTCACCTTTAAGAGCAAGCACCTCGCCCAGGTTGTAGTGGAGCGGTTGCATGCTGGTTTTGTATTTCTTGAGAAGAAATTCGTAATCGGCAACAGCACCGTCATAGTCACCGGCTCTCACGCGGCAGTCGGCACGGTCTTGCATTGCTTCCAGTGAGCTGGGCATGAGATTGAGCGCCGCCGTGTAATCTTGCACGGCTTTTATGTAATCGCCATTTTGTTTGTGCGCCTGCGCACGGCTGAGAAATGCCGGCCCATTCTTGGGGTTCAAGCGCAATGCTTGCGTATAATCGCCGATTGCTCCCTGTACATCATTCATCTTCAGTTGCAAATTGCCGCGTTTGATATAACACTCGACGACATTCGGATTGATCTTTATCGCCTGGTTGTAGTCGGCGAGCGCACCTTCGTAGTCTTTCAGCTCAACCCGGCCCATGGCGCGATTCATGTATGCCTCGTACACGTCAGGGCTGTACATCAAGACCTGCGTGAACGAAGCGACGGCGCTTTCATAGTCTTTCTTGGCCATCTGGCTTAACCCGCGCGACATCTCCGCCTGGTAGGAAGGCGAGCTGGCGAGCGCCCGCTGAGGCGCATTTGTCAGCAACGAGAGAACGATAAAGGATGCTACGGCACAATTGAGTTTCACTTTCATCTTTCCATTTGGCAACAGGGAAGGTAGAGACAGCAGATGAAATTGATTCCAACTCAATCTATTCCCTTGCCGGGGATTCTCCAAAACGAATGGCCGGCGGCACCGTCAATTGGGCGCTGAGCCAATGAGGAGCGGGTGCGTGATTCTGCCTTTGGACCGGAAAGATGAATGCAGAGGGGCGCCGCCGCTAGTCAATCATGAATGAAGACCCGCAATGTGTATCGGCAACGCTCATTTTTCTCCGGATTGCCGTAGAAGAAAACGAAACATTCGTGCCCTTTGGCATGGCTTGCCATTATGTTGTTGCCGCGTTCTTTGAATATCTTCCACTGACCGCTCGCTTGCAAGGCGCTTTTGTACCAATTGGACACAGTTGCGGCTTCCTCCTGAGCAGCAAACCTCTGAATATATGACTTTCCCCCCTTGCGCCTGGGACTGCAGGTACCGCCAATAAACTTCTGCTTTCCCGTATAGCGCGGCAAGTCCGGGCAATCGACAGGGCTGAGCAGCGGCACAGTCGAATAGTCGTCTGCCTGAGCTTGTGCGGCGCTTTGATAGTTGGTTGCAGATTGCTTCGCCGAACTCGAGCGATCGGCAGCTTCGCTCGATGCTAATCCTCCCCAGGCGAAGAGCGCAATCACCGCTGCGAATGACGCACTCAAAGAGTTCAATGGTCGGCTTCGACGTTCGATCATCTGCATACTCCGTTTACACACACATACATTCAGCACATCGCAATGTGCTTTCATAGCTAACGAACCGAGCGCTTGTCAGTTAGGGTGCGAATATGTTCCTCCGCCCTCTGCATCGTTGGAGAACTCACATCTTCCGAGAAGGTTTTGATGTCCGGAAGATGTCCGCCAGATCGCTCTATCCACACCCGTCACGCTGGGCCCGCTCAGATACGGTGTTTCATGCAAGTAGGCATCTTGCTGCGCATTGACCTGGCAAGCATTGTAACGAACAGTCATACAGCCATCGAGATCAGGCGGCAGGCCATCAGGCAGTTGTCCACTGTAAGTAGGAGGTTTTGATGAGTTGCAGACAAGTTTGTTGGCGGAAGATCTGTACAGGTACATGGTCTTCCCTATAGGAATCTCGGTCGTATTGAGAAGATTGCGAACTTCGTCGCGGGAGACCAGAGGGCAGATCTGAACGCATCGCTGGTAGATTTGATCGAAGGTGCCGCCTTGTGAATACAAGCAGCCGTTGTCACACTGAACGAGCAATTCCAAAATCGTGCCGGTCTGGCCGAAGTCGACTGGATTGTCACCGGACGGATAACCGCTGCCGTGATCGAATTTCTTCAAACCTGATCTGCCGCCGGGCACCGGGATGGGCGTAGTGGCGCTCCAGTTGCCCTCGAGCAATTGCTCAATTATGCTCGCTTTGGCGTACTCGATATTCATAAAATCATTGATTGCTCCGCCGCCTGGCGTTTGCTTCGTGGAGTAGTTACCGACAAAAGCACCAAGATTGTTTGCACAGGGACCGCTTGCCCCGCGCTCATAATCCATGCATGTGCAGTGATCAGTCGTGTCCACGACCTGTAATGCCTGATCGCGCGTAGCGCGACGGCCCGGATCGCCCCCGAATCGCAGATCGCTGTTGACAAAGGCGTTCGGCTGATCTCTTGTGCTGGGATCGGGATCGAGGTTGGCATTTCGTCCGCCCTCCGCTTGAGGCGAGTCCACATGATTAGGATCATTGGGGTCGGCAGACTTATTGAATTTGATCCAGGCATCAATGACACTCTGATCGGTGCTGAAGCAAGCGTGTCCTATATTGAACAAAGAAACATGCCCGGCGTCGGTAGCATCCTGCCCCAGCAAAAAACGTATAATTGCCTGCACCAAATTGGCGATGGCTTCAAGCGTTGACGCCCCGCCGACATTGTTTGTCACGTGAATGGCGCCATCATAGAGTTCGTTATTGAATACGCTGTCCGAACCATTCATGTGACTGGCACGGGGAAACGATCCTGATTTGCCGGGCAAGTTAACAAACTCTATGTATCCGCCTGGAATGGCAGCGCCAAATTGCGAGACGTCGTCGCTCTGCAGCACCGCACCCACGATGGCGGCGGCCAGCGCACCGCCCGTGAGCATGGTCTTTTTCGTCTCTTGCGAGCGAGACTGTACTTTCCAGCTATTGGGCGGCACATTGGAGCTTGGAGAAGAAGAGCCATTCAGCTCGCCAGCGTCAACAAGGTGCGGCTTGACACCAGGGAAAACAGGCACGCCAACAATCGCCAGACCGGCAGCGCTGATTGGCTCATAACCTCTCATATAGGGTTGATTGTTGGTTCCTTTCAGATTGCCGGTACTGAAAAGATTTGCCGGGAGATTGCCGCCCACCGGGAAGGAATTCGGATCGAACCAGACATTTGTTGAGCCACCGGCGCGCATAAAACCTTGAGTAATCGTCTCTGGAAAGACGGCGCCGCCCCACATTTTGGTATTGTTGACGCTGGCAACTTCACTGAAGTAGCTCTGGGTTGTCGGGCCGTCGTCCAGAACTTCTCGCAGTTTCAATCCCAGTTTCTCAACCTCTGCCCAGGTCTTTGCAGCATTGGCTTGCCCGCTTTGTTGCGCCTCTGCATTAAGGGCAACAAGAAGTGCCTGAGCCACCAGACGGTTGTACGTGAGGAGAGTAACCTCACTGTTCTCCGGCTGCGTGAGGCGCGAAAACTCGAGCGGCACGGGGCCGACAGGGACTTTCATCGCTTTTTTGGCAAGATTAAGTGCTCCGGCATCGGTGGTGTTGGCCACTTCCCGCCCACCGCCCATCATACGGACCAGAATAAAGAAGGCCACACCAATCACGATGACTACCAGGGCAACGATGGCTACCAACCCCAGTGTGGCTCCTCGCCTGCGTCGATACAACATCATCCATACCTCTGGGAACGCTTGGACTGAGGGCTTCCTCAGATCGAAAATGGCAGCTAATATTAACAGGGCCTAATCTTAGTGTTATCCCTCGTTCGATTGCCGTCAAGCCCTGGTTGTTTGACCTGCAGATTAAAGATTAGGCACCGAACGGGTCAATTTCGTGACTTTTTCGTAGCGCCTCTCAGCACTCCGGTAATGCGCCGATATGGCCGGAGCAATTGTGGACGGCCAGCCGTAGCGATTATGGACCGCTGGCCGCAGCGCTTATGGACGGCCGGCCGCAAAGGAATTGAAAATATCTGCCCGACGTTGAGCAAGATTCTCAGACCCACGGCTGATCTTCCCAATCAGCAAGTTCCGCCCGATTGATCAAACCCCTCCGAAACGCGAGGTTGAGTGCACGGCAACGGTGATTGTACTCGTCATCTTCAGACGCTCCTTTAATAGGAATGCCCAGCTTTGTATAAAGGCATTTCAGGCGCGCCTGAACGGCCTTATCCGTTATGTACAAACGTTTGGCAATCGCTCTATCAGTAAAGCCGATCGCTATGCAGACAAGCACTTCAAACTCGGCATCGGTCAATCCGGTGGCACCATTTTCGGTGCGCCGCACGATGCGTTGTATGCGAGGATGTATCCAGCAATCTCCTTCGATAACTGCTTCGGCAGCATCAATGACCTGCTGATCGGTTGAGTCCTTTAACACATAACCGAAGGCGCCGTCAGAGGGAACCAGCTTCCACAGCTTACGGACGAAGATTTCATCCGAATGATTGGAAAGGATGATGATAGGTGTCTGCGGATGCTCTTTCAGAATTTGTTCCGCCGATTTGATGCCGGACATGACAGGCATTTCAATATCCAAAAAGACCACTGCAGGATTGTGCTCGCGAACCAAATTCAGCGCCTGCTGCCCGTCCTCAGCCTCATAGATTGGCGCATGACGGGCCAGATTTCTTGCCAGCAAGCCTCTCAACCAGGCTCGCTCGCGTTCTTGATCGTCAGCGATGACTATTCCCGCCATGCGTAGCTCCAATGACCCGCATCCGTCGAAACGGCAGCATAGTTATTTTAGCCTGTTGAGGACCTGCTTGCTGAGTTGCCGCAATGTAGCGAAAACGCCGAGACCTTCGGATGCGATTGCTTCAAAGCTGGGTACATTCATGAAATTGCACTCGCGCTCCAGCCTCTCAACCGGCATGGCATTTGCCAGGTCTCGTTTGTTGTACTGAAGCACCCAGGGCACATCCTCGAGAGTCAAGCTATATTCGCTCAGATTCTCAATCATATTCTGTAGCGATTCAATGTTGTCCTTGCTGCGTGTGGCATCGGAATCGGCGACGAAAATGATGCCATCCGCCCCATTGAGAATCAATCTGCGGCTGGCGTTGTATTCCACCTGTCCAGGCACCGTATACAACGAAAAGCGAGTCTTGTAACCCTGCACGGTACCGAGATCGAGCGATAGAAAATCAAAAAACAATGTTCGCTCCGTCTCTGTCGCCAGGCTTATGAGCTCGCCACGAATCGTGGGAGAGATTTGACTGTAAATGTACTTGAGATTAGTCGTCTTGCCTCCGAGTCCGGTGCCGTAATAAACCAGCTTGCAATTGATTTCTCGCGTCTCGAAATTGATAATCGCCATCTCCAAAGTCCCCGCTTCAATGCGCGCGCCAACGAGAGACTGCCCAGCCCTGTGGCTTTGGACAATGCTCGAGCGCGTCACTTGCGCGCGCAGCGTCCTGCGGTCCAGGCTCGATGCGCGCCACCGCCCATATGCCGATTATGCCAACGAACGCAGATCCGGGTAATATGCAGGCACTCAACTGCCACCTGGGGATTTCCCTAAGTCTGCCCTGCTGGCATGGACGCCAGTTGCTGGACCTCGACGGACTGTTTTGCGAAGGGCAATGTGATGGTCACTTGAGTTCCGTTATCGAAAGAGCTCGAGCGGCACCAAGAAACTTCCGCATTCACTTCCTTAGCCCGCTCTCTGATGTTTTTCAAGCCGAAAGAGAGAGTGCCGGCAGCAGCCTGAAAACCCCTGCCATTATCTTCAATCTGTACGATCAACGAATTGTCGACTTCTCTGACGCTCACCAACGCTCGGTTGGCGCCGGAATGTTTTTCAATATTGTTCAATGCTTCCTGCACGACGCGATAGAGGGCAAATTTTGCTTTGTTGTCGATTTCATTGATGTACTGGCTCGGCACCTCGGAAATGATCGTTGTTTCGATCAGGGTGGCTCTCTTGAACCGATCGACGACAGTCTTTACGGCATCGAGGAGCCCGACCTCCTTAAGGAGTCGCGGGTGTAATTCAGATATAACAGCGTTGATGCCGGCCATTATCAGATCCATTCTCTTACGAACGTCGCGCCGCATGCGGCGGTCCATGGTTTGATCGAGAGATTTGCTTATTCGATTCAGGTGCGGCAGAGTGATGCGGTTTATATCGTGCGAGATTTTCGCACGTTCCATTTCCACTGCCAATTTCCTGAAGAGGGCGCAATCCCGGTTTATCAATTCAACCCACTCTTCTTGCGCGGTGGTGATAATCGAATTCAACTCTTTTATCCTCTCCAAACTGAGATCGTCTATGAGCGAAGTTATGTCTTCTTGCGGTGCTTGCTCATCAGCAAGAGTGATGATCAAATCATATGGATAGTCGCTGTCGGCGTTTTCCCCCAGATGCACCTCAGCACCAGCCATCGCACACCACGACTCAAAGATGTCGAAGTCGTCACTCTCATTGGACAACCAGCGAGCTGACGAGACTCGCTTATCGACGCAGCGCAAAGTGAGAATACTACCGGTGGTGCAACGAGCATAGGTCAAAAGAAGTATGTCGTTGTCCGTCGCAGCAAACAATTTCAAAGCCGTCTGCAAAGCTCTGTACAAACAAAGCTGACGCAAGTCGGAAAGGTGACACTCCTCATCCTCCTCGATAAAGAAAATGCATCTTCCAGTCAGTCGCGCATATCGCTTGCACAGATTTCCCAGAGCAGGAACAATGCCAAGCTCCTCGAGGTCCACAGGATGCAACTCGCCCAGAAGGTCCCTTATAGCGCCAACGGTTTCATGAAGTTCTTCAATAAGATGGTCCACTTTGCCGTCGGCCGACCCCTGAACCGATCGGATCAGTCGCGCCAGAGAAGGAAGAATCTCATCATGAATCTCCTTGGCCACTCTGCGCCTTTCCTGCTCAATGGCTTTGAATTCAAGATCAAATTTAATGTCGCGGCACTCTCTGGACCAGCGAGCCCCGAGGTCCTGGATAAGAGCATTGAGAGCTGAAAGCTCCTCTGACCCGTCTTTGACTCCAACGGTCATCTATCA
>DATNRC010000287.1:0-7118 GCA_036703705.1 Candidatus Obscuribacterales bacterium | reverse complement strand
CGGGCTGTCATCTCTGGACGTGCGATATGCTGATGCCAAACTCGAAGTACAAGTAGCGTCCATCATCATGAATGCGTGGTCGGAAGTGGAGCACGACCTCATCTACAAGCCAAAAGGCGGCAGCATTTCTCCTGAAGAACGCGCAATTCTCGACGAGCTAAATGGCGCGGTCCTCGCTGGTGAGCGCATCTTGGAACGTTTGCAAGAGGCAACGCAACGGCGAAGAGAAGCGATAAAAGAGTGGAGAGATTCTCTCGCTTCCGCCAAGAACCGAAAGCGCAATAAGGTCACCTGAGTATGGCCATTGTTTCGGCTGATGTCCATTGCATCTTGGTCTTACCGACCGTCAAACTTACCGATCATTTTGCCGAACTGATGCCTGCAGCGCTTTTAGGCGTCATGTTTTCCACTTGTGCCTTCGTGGCACTCTTTTACTGTGAGTGTTTGGCAGTAGCATTCTTCGTACTAGCAGTAACCTTCTTCGTGCCGTTGGCACCAGCCTCTTTCGTGCCGCCGGCAGCAGCCTTCTTCGTGTCGCTAACAGCCGCCCTTTTCGTGCCGCCGGCAGCAGTCTTCTTGGTGCCACTATTTGCAGTGCGCGCACTCTGCGCCGGATGGTATGCTTTCCCGGCTTCTTTAGCAGGCTTTTGCTGCCTTGCCTGAACGGGCGGCAACGACGGATCGATGACTTTTACCTGCCTGCTGTTGAAACCTGCCGCAAAGGATACAAGAAATGTGTCGATGACAAGCAAGGTGCAGATGAACTTTCCTCTCGCCTTCATGGCTACTCTCCAGTGAAATGCTCTGTGTCGTCAAAGTCACCGGAATCGGTGGCAGCTCTTTTGTACGTGACGAGAACATCGGACGGTTTGTAGTCCTCTCTCACGGACGGGCCTGACACCAGTTTTAGTGTCAGCACCGCTTTCCGGTCTCCGCTGTGCTTGTTGTAACCATCTTCCAGCGCCTTGGCTTCAAATTCAATCGTATTGTCGCCGCGCTTAACATTGTCCGTGACATCGACATTCTTGCCCGGACCGAAGAAGCTGTCGACGGCTTCGTTGTTGACCTTCACTGTGATGTTATAACCTATGTACGACGTTCCTGATGAGGACACCCAGTACTTCACACGTCCTCCTTTTCTTCTCGAGCTTTCGGCAGGAGGATCGTCCTCAGCTTGCTTACTTGATTTGGCATCATTGGACGATGCTGCCTGGGCAGGCTCCGCGGCAGGGGAGGGAGCGGTCGCAGTTGCCGGAGAAGGAGTGACTTGCTGGGGCAGGAGCGCTCCGACAGTTCCCGGCGGCACCAATTGAATCGGCGCCAGACGCTGGTGAATTCCCCAGAAATATCCGCCAAAACCGGCGGCTCCAAGCATCAAGGTGAGAATGATCAAGTCACTTATGGCTTTGACAAACTCGCCGCCTTTCATGGGTTTCTGTGTCATTTGTCGCTCTTACACTCCTCATAAACCAGCTCTGATTTCCTCAGATTGTTCCACGCGTGAGGCTTTTCTATTTCTGCTCGTGAGTATGACAAATCTAATAAATGCTCGGACACCGGAATAACACTGGAGACAACCACTGCCTTTGCATGTATTTTCAAAATTGCGGACGCTCCATGTCGCCCGGGCGTTGCGAACCAGAAACGATGATTCCATTCCTCAGCCACTTTAAGAGATCCTGAATTGAATGCTTATTCTGTCAAAAGGAACGTTTGCGGTGGAACATTCATTCATGGATCTCGCTACTTCTAAAACATTGATGTCCCAGACAGCATTGAAGGTCCCGACAGCAAAGCATCGGCGAATTTGGCGCCACGTTGTGTCTATCGTCATCGCTCTGCTTTTGATTGCGCCATCATGGGCGAAGGCAGTGCCAACAAGAAGCTATGAGATAGAGAGCAAGGTCTATCGCCTCTGCTGTGACGGGCAATCAATGCTGGCTTCGAGAAACTATGCGGGAGCATGCGATGTGTTGCTGCAGGCGGCTGCCTACGATCCGACTTCTTATTCGCCAAATGTTCATTTGAATCTGGCTTACTGTTATCACGGACTGAAGATAAACGATCAGGCCATCTCTCATGCGCAACAGGCATTGAAGTATCGACCCGACTGGGACGACGCCTTGCACCTGCTGGCCCTGATTTATTACGGCATGAACGAATTCGATAAGGCGAATTCCTATTTGCAGCGCTTTAACGCAGTGTGCCGTGATGCAAGCTCTCGCAATGAGGGGCAAAAGTTGATGCGGCAGATAAGCGCCTATAAGAATGTGCAAAAGGCAGAAGCATGTCTTAACGCAGGGCAAATGGCTCAGGCGCAAGGCTATTTGGAAAAGGCAGCGGCTTACGATCCCTCTCCATTCTCGAAGTACGTGCACGCAAATCTATGCTATGTCTTGCGTCGCGACAACCCGCAGCGTGCAGTCGAGGAAGGGAAAAAGGCTTTGAGCTTCGATCCTCAGGACAAAAACACTGTTTACAATATCGGCCTTGCCTATGAAACTCTTGGTCAATTTGATGACGCAATCAGTTGGGTGCAGCGCTATATAAATATGGAGATTGATCCCGCCCAGCGTGAGCGGGCCGTTTCATGCCTCAAAGGTTTTACGGAAGATCGAAACCAGCAGCGCGATCCAGGAAACAAATTGCCGGATTACTTCGAGCAGATGAAGTCGGACGGCGAGGCACTCACATGGCCTCGTGAAAGGCTGCCATTGAAAGTTTGCGTGATGAGCGGAAAAGGAGTTGTCGGCTACCGCCCAACGTTCGATAAGTGCGTCATTATGGCCATGGACACCTGGTGTGAAGCCTCCGGCAAGAAGATCGCGTATGCCCTGGTAAATGATCCGCAGAAGGCAGACATTACGGTTGCCTGGACCAGCAATCCGCTCAAAATCACCCTCAGTCATGAGAACGCATTACCTGCCGGACTGACGCATGTGAGGGGAAACCGTTCGTCGGGAATCGATCGAGCGGACATATCCATCCGTACTGTTCATCCTTGTGATCCTGCGCGCACAGTAAAACAAGGAGAATGCGCTGCGCTCTGCATGCACGAAGTCGGACATGCTCTTGGCCTCAATCATTCCAAGCTCATAAGCGACGTCATGTATTTCCGCAGCTCGCCAAGACAATCGGGGCGGCCGACAAGAAGAGACCGGGCGACGATCGCCAAGCTCTATGCGGACTATCCGGCGACCAACTTCGTCCCCAGAAAGGAGAGCCAAGATCCGCGCGAGGAAGTTTTGCCGCCTCCTGCATTCCTGCCTCCCAAGCCTGCTGACGCAAAGAAGCTTACGCCACCGATGTTCTTGCCGCCGCCGCCGAAATCTGAGGACGAAAAATTGCAGCCGCCGCTGTTCATGCCCCCCAAGCCCCGCCGCAGCGAAAAGGCACCGCCCATTCCCACGTTCTTGCCGAAGTTGGCACCGGGAGCGCAAAAGAAAGGCCCGACGCCACCTATGTTCGTCCCCCCGCGGCCCGATTAGGAGCTGCCTGTCAGGCGCCGTTGCCGGCTTCTGCTGCTTCGCGCTCGATGTCTGCCTCGGACATTGGCGCGTCTGAATAATAAGTATCAATTCGCGATGAGCGGTTCTCGAGAGCACGTTTAAATTCTTCGAACGCCGCGTGGGCATTGGCTGATATAGGCATTTGCAACGTCTTGCTGCAAACTTCGATCGCATGCACCGTGTCTCCCAGCGAGGCATACGTTTGAGCGAGCTCCATACGAGCTGATACCGCCACTGGTCTAATCTTCAGATACTCCTCGTACTGGAAGACCGCGCCCTTGCCGTCGCCCAATTTGCGAAGCGCCTCGGCAAATGAAAGCCTGTCCTGAACTTCTAATTTGCCGGTGCCCTTGAGATATTCAAAATGCCGCACCGCGCGCCCATATTGTCCGCAGGCCGCATAAGAAAGAGCCAGCATGCGATGCGCCACAGGGCAATTCGGATCGCGCTTGATTGCTTCTTCAAACGTGATGATGGATACGGGCAAGTCACCCTTTGCATATGCGCTCTGTCCGTCCGAAAGAAGCTGCGAGTAGTCGGAGGCCTTCAGCTTGTCGAGTAGAGCTTTGGTGGGCTTCAACCAAGCGGCAAATCCCAGTTTGCCCATGCTCGCCAGCGACTGCGTGCACTTCTTCAATCCGTCTGCCGCAGCCGAAAGCGACGGATTGAGTTTCAATGCCTTTTCAAAATCCTCCTGGCCGCTTGCAAATTGCTGCTGGGCCACGTAAATATTGCCGCGGCGCAGAAATGCTTCCGGTTGGTGCGGATTCAACTCGATCGCTGCTGTCAAATCTTTGAATGATTTGACGAGATCACCTTTTTCATACTCCGCGATTCCTCTGACGAGAAATGCACTGGCGAAATGCGCATCAAGTTCGATGGCGCTCGTTGCTTCAGCAATCGCTGCATCATACTTCTTTGACGACAGGAGCACGTTGGCATAGGCAACCCGAAAATCTTTGGACTTCGGAAAACGGTCTTTATAGTTCGTGAGCTCCTCAAGACATTGCTTGCCCATATTGAGAGCGGTGAACACTTTCACCCTGCTCAAACACACATCGAGAGGAATCAAACCGCTGGTGATTTGCTTGATCTTTTCATAGTCGGCAAGAGCACTCTTATAGTCTCCCAGCGTTTGATACAACTTAGCGCGCGCCTTGTAGCTTTCAATGTACTTCGGATCGATCGCCATCGCGTGCTCGTAGTCACTGAATGCCTTGGCACTGTCCCTGATGGCGGCATAAAAATTGCCGCGATAGACATATGGTGCGGGATCTTTCGGCGCCACATTCATTGCCGTCAAAAACGAACTCTCTGCGCCCGCGTAGTCTTTGACTATGCCCAGGCATCGCCCTCGCTCGAGCAACACATCAACGTTGTTCGGTTGAACGGAAAGGGCTTTGTCATAGGTGGCTACTGCATCTTTGTACTTCAGCTGAGCTTGATAGCAGGCAGCCAGGCCGATGTACGCGCGCATGTTTTTCGGATCCCTTTTGAGGACGTATTGAAACTGCTTCAGTGCATCGGCATAGCTGGAGGCCGCAAAATAGGCATTGCCAAGGCTTAGATAAAGGCTCAACTTTCGGTTTGCCGGATCGGGAATTATTTCGAAGACTTTCAAATAATCTTCTATTGCCCCTGCCGTATTGCCAAGCACCAGATGCGTTGCACCGCGCTTTTCAAGGGCGTCAACATAATCCGGCTTGAGTTTGATGGCAGCGGTAAAAGCTTTTGACGCCTCGCGCGTATCTCCCATTCCAAGCAAGCAACGACCGCGCAATACATAAGCTTCCGGCTGCAGCGGGCTGATGGCGGTTGCTGCATCGACGTAATTCAGCGCTTCTTTGTAGTTCTTTTTCTCGTAGAGAAGCATGGCATTGTTGAGCTGGCAATAGCAGATGGCAGCCGGGGCTATGAATATCAAACTGATGCACGCCACCGCCGTCCAAATTCTGCGATCCGACCCATGTTTCAAACATTTGTTGAGAGCTGCTTTGAATTCCCCCGGCTTCACCCACGAACGAGCCGCTGCCTTCAGCTCGTGTCGTCGTCTGCCGAGGTCAAGAACGAAGCTGACGTGCTTTTCCGCTTCGATTCGTTCGCTAAGGTCGACTCCCTCGGCTGCTGCTGCAGCAAGAACGATTGCCTGGTAATCGCGTTTTTGAGGTACATCAGCAGGAGGCTCTGCCGGTAGAGGTTCTTCAGCAATCTCCTCTTCGATTGACTTGCGTTTGAGCGCCTGTGCAAGCTCCTTCGCTTCTTTGAGCTCTTCGGCGAACTGCGCTTCTCTTGCCGCAACCAGATCCTTTGTCAGCTTTGGTTTGGGAGTATCTCCGAATCCCAGCAAGCCTCGTTTGTGCGCCGGCTGAGAAGCCGGAAACTTACCATCGGGAATTACGGTATGCTGATCCGGCGCGAAATCATGGGTATTCTCGTCGGCAGCCTCCGGCTCACACGACTCTGGCTCTGATTCTTGCTCTTGTTCCCATTCCTGCTCGTGCGCCAGTTGTTGCGCCTGTTCCTGCTCTTGCTCCTGTTCTTGCGCCAGTTCCTGCTCTTGCTCCTGTTCTTGCGCCAGTTCCTGTGCCTGCTCGTGCGCCTGTTCCCGCTCTGACCATTGCTCCTGTTCTTGCTCGTCTTGCTCCTGTTCCCATTCCTGCTCTTGCGCGAGCGTTGTCAGATCTTCTTCGACAGATTCACCATATGCAGTTGCTTCGGATGCCACAACTCGACTTTCTGAAATTGAACGCACAGCATCCACATCGTCTTGGACTTCCTGTTCAATGGAGTTGCCATCAGCCGTCCAGTCTTCTGCCGGTGGCATCAGCTCAACGCTGACTTCTTCATCCACATACGCATCAAGTTCCGGTGAGCTTTCATTCCCATCGACGAATGAGTCCAGCTCTTCCTTCGTGTCAGGCTCGTCGGCAACCGCACTTTGCTCAATTGGCGGTTGACCTTCAGCCGACGTCACTCTGCTGTCAGCGATAAACTCCTCATCTGCTACCTGATCGCCCGGTTGCACCTGGGCCGGACTCTTGCTCTCTTTGCTGCGAACATACTCCTGGAATTTGGAGACTGACAGCGAGCCGGGCACGGGCGTGGGCTCGTTGAGGGCGGAGAGAAGCGCTTCATCAGCGGCGCGCAGAGCCTCGAGACTTGACGTGCGGCCGAAAAGGCCATGGCTGCTGAAGTCCGGACTGAGAATTTCGTCCGCCATGGACGAAGCGAAATCCTCCTGATAGTTGGGCAGTCCGAAGTTCTCCTTTCGTCCTGGCTTTTCTTCCGTATTTCGATAAATTGACAGCGACGGTGTGCTTTCTTGCGGGCGCGCGCTGGAAATAGAATCGTGCAATTGGCTCAGCGTGCTCAGCAATCCCTTGTCGGATGATGGAGGAGTCGGCTCAGAGATGCGGGTGGAGCCGGACAATTCATCAGCCAGAAGGGCCGCAATAGCATTATGGGTTTGTTTTGGTTTGGTGGGAGCTGGTTTGTCTGAAATTTCCTGAACCGGGCGAATCTGCTCATCACGGTCGGAATCTGCGGCCACTTGCGCAAGAAACGAACCCAGGCCGCCCGATTCGACCTCATCATTGACGTCTGGGTCCT
>DATNRC010000286.1:0-5934 GCA_036703705.1 Candidatus Obscuribacterales bacterium | reverse complement strand
GGTGACGGCGTGATGGGAACCCTGGACGAAAGAATGCCGTTTCTCGGCTGAGCCGGATAAAGCTAAGATGACAGGCACTCCTCCAACAGCTGGGCCCCAAAGGAGCGCCACCAAAAACGGTGTTTTTCAACGACCTGCTAGTACGAGCACAAGAGCTGCGGCGAACGCAATCACAAGTGCAACCGCAACAGCTGCGGCGAACGCAACAGCTGCGGCGAACGCAATAACTGCGGCGAACGCAATAACAAGTGCAACCGCAAGAGCTGTGGCGCACGCATTAACTGAGGTCTCCGTCAGAACTGGAGTCAGCGAGACTCTGAAGAAAGCGACAACCTCGGGCACTACTTATGGTGCCCTTCCCTCGTGTTTCCGCAGAACGTCGTGCAACTTCACGTCTTGGAATTCGCCATTCTCATATGCGTCGCTTGTTCGAAAATTGAAAATCGCCCGGTCGGCAATGAATGGAATTGGACGGAGCGCATAAGGTCCCGAAAACGGATAGCCGAATAAGTACACCAGATATACATTGAGAGAAACGCTGACGGCCACAATTGCCGTCATCAGCACTTGCCCTCTTACGCTGGATAACCCTAGAAAGTAAGAGAAGCCAATCGTAAGGAATCCTCCCACCGCAAGGACAGTCCACAGTTCTGTGGAAACACCCATCATGCTGGCCAGAATTCGTTTCCTTCTGTTGTCGCCCGCCTCCGAGACATGATCGAGTGCCATGGATTTGAGTTCTTTCTCATCATCATCATTCGGCTCCATATCGACGAGCGCATCCCACAAATTGTTTACAGCAGCGAGACCTTCTTTGCTCACCGTAGCAGTGCGCATGGCAACCCACTCGTGGTCAATGACGGCGTCCACATATTGTTTGCACAACGTCTGTATTTTTGTGCGCTCGGGCTCGTGAAAACCGCGCGCGATAATGAAGACATCACAGACATCATTGGCTTCTTCTTCCAAAATGACACGCAAATCGTTCATATTGGACATGGCGTCGACAACAATGAGACCAAGCAAGACTGCGTAAAGAGTGCCGACAACTTGAAACATGTTTCCCGCCACTTCGTTGTACGACTTGAGAACCTCAAGTCCCACCACTCTTCTCACGCATAAGAGTCCGATGCCTGACAGCACGGCCGCGGCCACAACAACGAATGTGCCTATTATCAAAGAAGTCATTACAACACCCGACAGTCCGATCTAAATTGAGTCGACCATAGAATGTAACACGTTCGCTCATTGGTAATCAGTCCGCGGCGACAGTATTATCCCGAACTGATTTACGATGACTCTGTTTCGCTTTGCTTCTGGGTGGGCATTTTAGAACTGGCATCTATCCTTTGCCGGACGGGACAAGTATGCAAGCTCGACAAAAAAATGCCTTCATCTGCGCTGCGTGCTTTTCGCTGATTGCTTCATGCGCACCATCAGCCGCACAGAAAGAACCGAATTTCTTTCCGAGCCAGAGCCAATATGTGGACAAGCAAACCGGCAGGGCACTTGTTTCACCAAACACACGACAGCTGACCAACCCAGCATCGGGACAATCGACTTTCAATGGCTTCAACAGGCAATTGACGGATCCGGTGTCGGGACGATCGACATTCAACGGCTACTCAATTAAATTGACGGATCCTATAACCGGCGCGTCCACGTTCAAAGGATACGGGCAAAGTCCTCTTATGCAAAACCGGGAAAGCGCTCCGGATTTCAAATGGAATTCGAATGTTGACGCTCGGGGCAGATCTCAGTACAGCGGATTTGGTCGGGATCCCCTTACGACAAGTGACGGGCGATCGACATTCATAGGCAACAATCGCAAACTGACGGATGACTCGGGAAATTCGACGTTTGTCGGCAACAACCGGTCGCTCGCGGATCCACAAGGACGGCAGGAATTTCTCAAGCAAGCACCCAATGTGCGGCGAGGGACCGGTGTGCAAATCGGCCAGCCCCGCCCGCTACCCACGGTATCAGATGCAGTGACGGAGCGCGAAAAGCAGAGTGCCACTTCGCATCCAGCAGTCAGTGGCACAGCCGTCGACGGGCGCTCTTCGCCGGCGCAGTCACAGTCCTCCGGCTCATCATCCGCCTATGACACCTCCGGACTCGACACACAGACCAAGGAGCAGCCGAGCACACCGAAAGAAAGCGGCAGCGGCTTTTGAGCTGACTATGTCCGCTTGCGTCTGAAACAGCGGTTGTGGCACTAAATTTGCTTTGCAGTTACGCTCGCTGGAACTTCAGTTAAATTGAACTGGCTCCCGGCTCCCGTGCTCTTTTAGAAGATCTTTGACCGTCTGCCACCAGGTTTTCTTTTGGCTTTTTCGAGCCTGAATCTGCTGCTCGCAGAGCGTCATCCGGTCTTCTATATCCTGCTTGTAGGAAACGATCCATTCGAGTTGGGAACTCAGCTTCCTAAGTTCCCATTCGAGTGATGAGACTTCGTCTGCTTCCTCCGTTGCGGTATAGGATGGTTTGGAAGGAGAAATAAGAATTGATGCCATTGCCACGCGACCTCTCACTGCTGTGGATGGGCAGTATTATTAGGCCGGGTTGCAAAGCATGCAATATTTCTGAGGAAGAAATAAAGCTTTTGTTAAGCGTTTCCCCCCGGTATCTCCCACCCTGGACCTGGTGCGGGCACCTTAACGAATAGAACTTTCTCGACGAAGACAGCCATGAGGGCAACGCCCGGCAATGTTGGGACGCCCGGCAATGCTTATATGGCGACGCATCGGGTCATCCTTAAATGCCGATTCATTTGGCAAGGTAGTTTTCGTGAATTTGTACAGGCGGCGGCGGCGCGGCAGCCCCTGCCCCGCTGTGAGATGAAACGGCTGGCGGCACAGGTTTGAATTCAGTGCCGTAATAAACCGCCTGATCGTTCTCACGCTCGACCATGCTGCTCGATTGCGCGCTGTGCTTCACGCGCGCGCTGCCCGCTTTTCCTTCGGCGATAAATCGTCTGACGGCCGTAACGGCTGGTGCATCAAAGGTTTTTTCACTGCGCTTCTCGCCCACTGCCTCTACCGCGGTGGATTTGAGCAGCTTGGGCCACAGCTTTGTAAACAAGGCATTGCTTGCATAAACATCAGCGCTGTTGATTTTTCCATTGATGGCAAAGGCATATCCGATGACGTCACGCTTACCAGCGACAACATTGGTCTGTGGTATTCGCACAATTTCTGATAGAGACCTAAGCGCGCTTAAGGGGGGACAGTGCCCTGTTGGATTAAATAATAGAGGCACGCAATGAGGTTCAGCCGACCTTCAGCTTTCGTGGCTGACTCTTTTGCAGAATTGGCAAAAAATTTGGCTCCGACAGGATTCGAACCTGTAGCCTGGCGATTATGAGTCGCTTGCTCCACCATTGAGCTACGGAGCCCGGCATTGCCAACCCAAATTATTACTCAATTGGGGGCCGGGAAATCCTATTGTATACGAATTGAGTGAAACCAAGAAGGCAATACGAGGCATCACGAAGGAAAAGCGCATTTACGCCCTCGCGTTTCCCCAACATGAAACACAGAAGATGGAAGAGCAGCACGGGGGAGATTTACGCTAGGATTTGACCTCAGCGGGAGTCATGCGCTTCTCGATGAAGTCAGTGGAGACGTCGCCGCTCTGGAAGTATGGATTAGCCAACACCTTCTGATGGAAGGGAATAGTCGTCTTGATGCCTGTTATCGCGTACTCATCGAGTGCCCGCTGCATGCGCTGGATTGCCTCCATACGGTCGCTCCCCCAGCAGATGAGCTTGCTGACAAGAGAATCATAATGAGGCGGAATGCTGTATCCCGGATAACAGTGACTGTCTACCCGCACCCCCGGGCCGCCGGGGGCAATGTAAGCGTCGATTCTGCCGGGCGAGGGCAGGAAATTTCGGTCAGGATCCTCGGCGTTTATGCGGCATTCGATGGCGTGCCCGCGGAATTCAAGGTCCTCTTGTTTGAAGGAGAGCGGCTCACCGGCAGCCACACGAATCTGCTCCTTGATTAAGTCTGTGCCCGTCACCATCTCAGTTACGGGGTGCTCGACCTGAATTCGCGTGTTCATTTCCATGAAGTAGAATTTGCCGTCAGCCCAAATAAACTCAACTGTTCCGGCACCTTCATAGCCTATTTCGCGTGCCGCCCGAACAGCGGCTTGACCCATCTCCTCTCTGAGCTCGGGCGTGAGCGCGGGGCTCGGAGACTCCTCCACAAGCTTCTGATGGCGGCGCTGCACAGAGCAGTCGCGCTCGCCGAGGTGAATTACATTGCCATGGCTATCGGCAAGGACTTGAATTTCGATGTGACGAATTGGTTTGAGATATTTTTCCACATACACACCGCCATCGCCAAACGCAGCAGCAGCCTCACTGCGCGCGGACGAAATGGCTGTTGCCAATTGCACGGCGTCTTTGGCAATCCTCATGCCGCGCCCACCGCCGCCTGCCGTCGCCTTAATGATGACGGGAAAGCCGATTTCATTAGCTAACTTGAAGGCATCGGCGTCATTGGAAATCAAGCCGTGACTTCCCGGCACTACAGGCACGTTGGCGCGGCGCATGGTTTCGCGCGCTGACGCCTTGTCGCCCATTGCCTTTATGGCATGCACGCTCGGACCGATGAACTTAATCCTGTGGTCGCTGCATATCTCCGCGAAATTAGCGTTTTCCGAAAGAAAACCATAGCCGGGATGGATTGCATCAGCGCCAGTGACAACGGCCGTGCTGATCAGGGCGGGAATGTGCAAATAGCTTCTTTGCGACGGCGGCGGGCCGATGCAGAACGCCTCATCAGCCAGCTTCACATGCAGCGACTCGGCATCCGCCTGAGAGTATACCGCCACAGTGCGGATGTTCATTTCCCGGCACGCCCTGAGGATCCTGAGGGCGATCTCGCCGCGGTTGGCAATGAGAACCTTCTCGATCACACTTCTTACCGATCTTACTAACCTTTAGGGTCCACAAGAAACAGGGTCTGGCCGTATTCAACGGTCGTCCCGTTTTCCACACAAACTTTGACGATTTTTCCCGAAACTTCAGCCGGCATGTCGTTCATCAGCTTCATGGCTTCGATGATGCATACCGTCTGCCCGACCGCAATGCGATCACCGACATTGACAAATGGCGGCGCCTTTGGCGACGGCGATCGGTAGAACGTTCCCACCATGGGTGAAGTCACTGCCACAAGACCGTTGTTTGAGCCTGCCGATGCATCCGCCTTGCTCTCCGCCGTCTGCACTTCATCGCTGGGCTCAAAAGACATAGGCGGTTTCGCTAAAGGAATCTGCACCGGCGCGGCAACATGAGCAGCCTGCGGAATCTCCGCTATTACTGTTTGAATACTTGGCTGGGCCGGATTCTTCTTGATGGTTATTTTCTGCTCGCCAAACTCAAGGGTCAATTCAGTGATATCCGTCGCGCTGACGACGGCTAATAGCTCCCGAATTTGATTCAGATCGATCTTCATAGAATTGTCCAGTTTTTCCCCAATACTCGCTTGTGTGGTTCTGCTCATGTAGTTGAATTTCGAGCTGATTTAACAATTCCCAGATTCAGGTCTGTCCTCTCGACTCTCGTCATTTTACGTTACCCATCGGGCAGCGTGACGATGGCGTGTAACGTCACTCAATCAGACTCTTGTCAGATACTTGCGCGAACGGGTGTCGACTCTGATTTTGTCGCCGCGCTTGATGTGGAAAGGCACCGTTATGGTGGCACCAGTCTCCAGCGTGGCCGGCTTGCCGCCACCGCTGCTGGTATCTCCACGCTCATCAGGAGCCGTCTCAGTAACTTCCAGCTCAACGGTATTGGGCAGGTCGACGCCGATGACGCGACCGTCGTATTTGAGAACTGTTATGCCCTCCAGCCCTTCTTTCAGGAACTCCACGCCAGAACCAATCTCTTTCTCATCGAGCTCGATTTGCTCGTAGCTG
>DATNRC010000285.1:0-8424 GCA_036703705.1 Candidatus Obscuribacterales bacterium | reverse complement strand
AAAGGCAGATGAAATGAGAAAAAGAGGCAGAAATCCGGCAGGGCGATGGTATCGTTTACGCATCGCCCTGCCAGATATTCAGCCTGCTACCGGCAACAAAACGCGTCCGCCCGGCGGCAAACTTTCGCTGCGCGCGACAAGAGAGCGCGATAATTTGGTGCCAATGCTATCCTACTTTCTTCTGGACGTTTCTTATCGAGGAGCTGCAAGTGAGCGACATGCACCAGGACGAACACCTGCCGGGTTACAGCGTTGACAGCGTCAATCGAGCGCGCAAAATCAAACTGTTGCTCATGGATGTCGACGGTGTGCTTACTGACGGCAAGCTCTACTACTTCCCGGGAGCGGACGGGCAGCCTGTAGAGTTTAAGGGCTTTCATTCACATGATGGTTTGGGCTTCCATTTCCTGAATGCGTGTGGCATTAAAACAGGCGTTATCAGTGGCCGAGAGTCTCCAGCCGTGACGGAACGGGCGCGCATTTTGAAAATGACGTATGTCTATCAGGGGCTGCTGCATAAGATTCCGTCATACGAAGAAATCATCAGTGATGCTGGACTGAGGGATGAAGAGGTTGCTTTCATCGGTGACGATTTTACCGATGTGCCGCTTTTGCGCCGTGTCGGTCTGGCTTGTGCGGTTGGCAATGCGCGCCCGGAGGTGAAGGCAGCCGCCCACTTTGTGTCTCAGGCTCATGGCGGAGATGGCGCCGTCCGTGAAATCATGGAGCTGATCCTTAAGGCTCAAGGGCATTGGGAGAAAATTCTCGATCAATATAGATTGATCGATTTTGCCAGAAGCAACTCCTGATTGTTTTCTTCATTGTGCGGCAAAGCTTATCAATCGCCGATGATGGACGATCGCGACTGAATCGCCGCTTATTGCAGCTCCCTTACCGACTGGTTGATTGCGTTAGCAAGTTGTTGAGGCTCGTCGGTGCCGATGAACGCGTGCTTGCCGTTCTTGAGCTTCAAGTCCACCGCATCGAGACCGTACACATTGTAAAGCCAGCCCCGGCCAGTCCAGTGAATCCCCCAGCCCATGAGCGGAGTCGTGCGCATCGGAGACGCCGACTCGATGTCTGCCAAGCTGAAAGAACGTTTGATAATACCGTCGCCGAAAAAGAGCTTCAAATCCCGGCTGTCTATCTCCACTGTCAGTGATCGGAAAGAGGCAGCGGCGGCGCCGAGCACTCCCATTAATGCCACGCGCATGATCATGCCGGGTGGTGTAAGGCCAAGAAGCAATCCTGCCCCCACTGCTGTCGCCATGACGCCAGACGGAACCTTTTGAGTATGTGAATAGTTCATTGTTGGCTCGCTTCTCGTCAGTTATTGAATCTTCCCGCCGCCTCGGCGTTTTGCGCGAACGTTCGGGAATGGAAAGACAAATCCAATTCGACAGAACAACCTGCGACTGGCAGAAATTCTAAATCATTGCCGCTGTGGTGTCATGCAATCTCAGCCAATATGTCTCTCAAGATTTCTAGGGCCAAATCTTGACGCGCGCCGGTTGTTGGGGAGCCGGACAATGAATTACGCCGTCAAGCGGATTTCCGGGCGGAAACGAAACTGCAAACGCATTTCAGGATGGGCTGCCTGGGTAGTGACAATGGATTGGGGGGCGGCGTTGCCATACGTGCCCGACAGTGCGGCATCTCTCATTGCTCTCAACATCGTGTTGGCAGCGAAACTTTCTCGTGCTTCCGCTCTCGAGGCCTCAAGTCCGCCAAGGATTTTATTGAGTTGAGCGATGACCAGTTCATTGTCGGCAAATTGGTTTTTCAATGCGATCACTTTATCGATTTTGACATCAAGCGCGCTTACAACCGCATAGGTAATGGTTCCGCTCTGGGCTTTGCATCGTGCCTGCTCCGCGATGCAAGTAGCTTCCTGGATGACTTTGGCTGCCTGTTTCAGTTCTGCATCGGCTTGAGCCTGCTCTGCTTTCAATTTGTCGTCGCCTGCGATGAGCTTTCCATCCACGAACTCAGTGCCGTCTGCCAGTCGGACATCGCCGTTAAGGCCGACCCAGTCGCCTGTCCGCTTGATCGTCGTCCCTTCTCGGTTCGTAATGACATAGGGAGTTTCAACGACGTCGTTTTTCAGATCGATGGTGGTCTTTTCATTATCTTCGCCGAGCACCACTTTGCGCTCGGCAATAATGAATGTTGAACTGAGAGCGCCTTCTCTGGTAAGTTTCGACTCTCTTTTATTGGCCTGTAGAGTTCCTACTACCTGGCCGGCATTGTCCCCTTCCTTCTGTTGCACTTCGGCCGTTGCTTGTCCATTTTCCAGCGTGAACTTGACGCCGTTGTGAAGGAATTGTCCTTCTTTGGCGAATTGTTCGAGAATCTTAAGATAGGCAGCGGTGCGTCTTTGCAGGCGCCGGTTGATTACTCCTTCGACAATTGGCTCAGGCTCTTTGCCTTCCTCACAAAGAAAGTATTTGTTGTCGGCGTCTTTCCAGATTCGCGTATTTTTGTCTATTTGAAAGTATGCATTGCCGTCAAACTTCAAAACCACGAGAGTGCCATCTTCATCTTCCATGAAGAGACCGTCCGAGGCGGCTCCCACAATACGCCCGCCAGGCTGCCGGCGACCAGGCAATTGAAACTTATTTACAATCTCATCAATTCTCTTTTCGATGCGACGAATTCTAGTCCGATCGGACAAAGTTTCTTCAATACCGTCTACTTGTGACTTTGAATACTTGCCGAGCAGATTGTTGGAGCGATCGTATACGTAGTACATGTCGCCTCTGCGCACTACCTTCTGATCGTCATGGATGTCCCACTCCTGACTGCCGTCGGCATTTTGCCTCCAGCCCTTGCCGTTGTCCAGCGCTTCCCTTTTGAGGGAATCCGTGTGTGATGTGATCTGGACGCCATCTGGGCCGTAAGCAACGAACTTTCCGTCTTTGAGCTCAACTCTGGCTTTGTCTCTGGATTTTCCGTTGACGTCTTTGTTTTTTCCTTTGGCAGCAGTGTTCTTGTCGTCGGTCGCTTTTTCTTCTTCAGCTTTCTTATTGTTTTCTTTTTCATCTGGATGAAATGTGATCCCGTGTCCATCGATTGTGGCGCCAGGCACGGCTTGCTCTGCCGATTTTTCATCTGCGGCCGTCTTCTCGCTGGCAAGAATTCGCCTCCATTCCTCCGCCTTTACATGGCGCACCACTTCCCCGTTGGCGTCGTCTTCGGTTTCCTGCTTTGAGGCGTCATCGCCCTTCTTGGGAAGATTTTCAAGAATTTTGTCGGTGTCGATTCCCGCCTCAGCACCAGCATCTTTGCCAATTTTTGCTTCCGCGCTCTTCTTGAGCGCACTTCCCCACGCTTTATCGTTGAGAACAGAGGTAACGCTCGTCGACTTGTCCAGAATTTTCAAAGTGTCATTGCCTACCTTGAAAGTATTGGCGCCGAGGTTCACGATCGCTCTGGTTGCTGCAAAAGTTGGGCTGATGACAGATGCAACATTGGCGAGCGTCTTTGTCATCTCGCTTGCCTTCTTCCAGGCATAGGACGCTTTCTCAGTGAAGCTGTTAACGCCGGACACCTGATTTGCCAGCGTTGTGACGGGTTTGGCAGCTTTCTCTACCGCCGACGGCGCCTCGGTGATTGTTTCAACGACCTTCTCGACTTTGTCTTTTGCAGCTTCGTAAGTGTCAGCAACCAGTTTCGCGCCTGCGCTCGCTTGCTCCTTGGTCCATTCCCAAGCGCCAGAAAGTTTCTTTCCTGCATCACCGAACAAGCCCATACCAAACACCATTTCCCAGCCCAGAAGTATATATGCAGCTCAAGATTGTGTTGGACAAAGTTTTGGACGCTTTTTCGCGCCATTTTCGGGCAGGGTGGGGAAAACCCCACTTAAGCCGACGTAACGCTCGTCTGGTAGGGCTTTTGCCCTTTGCGCATGCCCTGTTTCTGATTCCTTTCAAGAATTGCCAACAGGATTGTCCGGAAGATGGGAGACTTTGTTGAGCGGTGCCTCGCCACAGGGTTGTCAGAAATGTCAGAAAAAGCGTGAAATTTCTGACAAATGCCGCTCAAATGCAGCTCTGGCAAGCGTTTGCGGACTGTTGACCGATCGCTGTCAGAAAAAGCGTGAAATTTCTGACGGCGATCGAGGACTGATGGGAAGGACTTGCCAAACGCCTTCGCTCAGACGTATTACTGGACTTCGCAAGGTGAGTAAGAGGCAGATGCTAAAGAATCGTTATACTGAGGTTGTAGACCGTCAAAGGAACGGAAGTCCCAGCACAAGATTTGAGGTCGCGCCAAAGCTTCGGCACCACTTCAGAGGCGGAGCATATGAGTGAGACGAAGAAGGACCGGCCTGAGTTTAATCAAGCACTGATCGGTAATTATCCTGGCCGGTATTGGCACTACATTGAGGACGGCAGCAAGATCCATTGCGATCTCTGTCCCCGTGCATGCGTGCTTAAGGACGGGGACCGCGGCTTCTGTTTCGTGCGTCAAAACGTAGACGGCGAGATGATCCTCACCACTTACGGGAAGAGCACAGGCTTTTGTGTGGATCCGATAGAGAAAAAACCGCTCAATCACTTTCTTCCAGGTTCCAGTGTTCTATCCTTTGGTACGGCTGGATGCAACCTGGGCTGTCAGTTTTGTCAAAATTGGTCGATCAGCAAATCTAGAGAAATCGAGCGGCTGAGCGAAGTAGCAACTCCGGAAGAGATCGCTAAAGCTGCTGTTAGGCTGGGCTGTAGAAGCGTCGCTTTCACCTACAATGATCCTGTCATTTGGGCGGAATACGCCATCGATACGGCAAAAGCTTGTCATGAACTGGGTGTGAAGACGGTGGCCGTTACTGCTGGCTTCATTACGCCGGAAGCGCGCCCGGAATTCTATTCCGTTATGGATGCCGCCAACGTCGATTTGAAGGCATTCACTCAGCTGTTCTATCAAAAGCTTTGCCTGGCGAGGCTCGATCCGGTGCTCGATACGCTTAGATGGCTCAAGCATGAAACCAACGTGTGGTTCGAAATCACGAATTTGATGATTCCCGATGAGAACGACTCACCTGAAGAAGTTCAACGCATGTGTGATTGGATTCTCACAAACGTTGGAGACAGCGTGCCCGTTCATTTCACCGCTTTTCATCCTGATTTTCGCATGACGAATAAGCAACGAACGCCGGCGCAAACACTAAACCGGGCCAGGGAAATTGCGCTCAAGTCCGGCATCAAATTTGCCTACACTGGAAATGTCTTTGATGAGGAGCGGCAGAGCACATATTGTCCCAATTGCAAACAGCTGTTGATCAAACGTGATTGGTTCGAGCTCGACACCTATCGTATAAAGGGCAATCGTTGCTCGAAGTGCAACGCTGTCATTCCAGGGGTTTTTGAAGAGCGTAAAGGCGGTTGGGGACGAAAGCGCCAGCCAGTCATTATCGAGTCTGAATTCGGGCACTGACGGGATAAAGCTCTCTTGCATCTCGCTGTTTGCTTTTGGGCGCATGATAATGTCCGGCCGTCTAAAATAAGAAAGACCGCATCACCGGCTTGAGGGAGCTGCCATGCCCGAAAAACAAACTCTGTACGGTTTATTGCCAAAAATGGCCTCCGCGGCGGTTCTCCTTGCAATCCCTATTACCATCCCCTTTGCTTCCGCTCGGGACGGTTTGACGGAGAACAGCTGGGATTTCTCGAGCTCTTCCCGGGTTATAGCCGCTCCCCTTATCGCTCAAGCTGATAAAGACAGTCCGACGGCGCCAAACATGCCGTCAGGCGATCAAGGAAGCGGAGCAATCGAAGGAAGCAAGTCCAGCCCGTCCGCATCTTCTCAGGCGGGTGAGACCGAGATAAATGACAGGCTCGAACGATCGACCAGTAGAGAAGGCGTGCCACCGGCTGACGCGCAGGCTCAACGTGATGCCATGTTCGTTCAATGGCTGTTTACGGCGGTGGCAGTTGTCTTGGCGGCGATTGCGCTTGGCATCTGGCTGAGTTTGCCTCCGCAAAAGAGAAAAGGGGCTGCTGGCGGAAAGGGAAGCGGGACAACTTAAGAAAATCCGCCACGGCAGAGAAATTACAATATGTACGATGTAGCAACACGCATTCTCTCATTCATTCTCGGCTTGGTTTTCATTGGCGGCGGTCTCATCTTTGTTAAACAAGCTCTGGACTCAAAAAACCTGATAGAATCCGTGCTGTTTGCGCTCATGGGTGTGATGACGGGATTGTTTCTCTGCGTCACGGCTGTGATGGGTCCACCGGGCTAAGTCTTTCTCGGTGCGGCGATTGGCTCCTGGTGATGACTTCGAAAAGGAGGCTTGGACAATGCGTCATGAGCTTTTGACTGGAGTGATTCTTTCCGCCCTGCTATCGTGCTCTATTTCCGTCTCGGCAAAAGAAAGCAGTGCTCAAGCAGGCAGAGAGGGCAATTGGAAATCTTCGACCCAGGGTGCACCATCTGTGGAGGCAAGCCGCAAGCGGGTGGAGCAAAATCCGAAAGACGCCATTGCGCACAATGACCTCGGTTGGGCATTGAGACAGAACAATGACTTGAAAGGCGCCGAGCAAGAATTGCGCGAAGCGCTGAAGCTCGATCCTGGTCTTTCTTATGCTCACTCCAATCTGTCTGTAGTGTTGCTCGACACAAATCGGGCGGCGGAAGCAGCCGAAGAAGCAAAGACTTCGGTGCAGCTCGATGCAAAACAGCCAATCTTTCGGGTTGTTTACGGCAATGCTCTGGCGGCAACCGGCGATCGCAAAGGCGCCATCGATCAATATCGTAAGGCCGTCGAATTGAGACCGGACTATGAAAACGCGCTGTATAACCTTGGTCGGGTGCTGCTGGACGATGGGCAGAGCGCAGAGGCGAAAGTCGTCCTGAGCCAGGCTCTTGCGCTCGATCCTAAAGACGACAGAGTGCTTAAGATCCTCGACAAGATTATCGACTGATTTCTCTTGATATCATATTTAGTGCGTTCGCTCCGGGGGAAACTAGATGCAGTTTGTTGTAATTGGCCGTGACGGAACGGATGAGAGTGCTTCTGCCCGTAGAATGGCGGCGCGAGAGGCTCACCTTTCTCTGCTTGCGGAGATGAAAGCCGCCGGACATGTTTTGTATGCGGCGGCGCTTACGAACGATGACGACACCATGGTTGGCTCACTTCTCATCTGTGAATTTGCATCACGCAAGCAGCTTGACGCCTGGCTCAAGGAAGAGCCGTACGTAACCGGGCGAGTTTGGGAGACGGTCGAAGTGCAACAGTGCAAGGTGGCGCCGATCTTTGCTGAAGCGTCATTAGCAGGAGGTGCCAAGCGGCACCGGAGCTAAAAGACAGGCGTCAGATTCGGCGCTCGCTTGAGCACAAAAATAGTATCCGAGAGCATCCGGCATTTGCCTTCAGCAACAACCAGAGCAAGCAACATCCTCTTCCGCGTTGAATTGAATAGAACGCAAATCTGCTGCCGATGGAAGGCCGTCCGTCAATTTGGTTTCGGATGATCTTATCGGAAGACTACTTGTCTACGTTTGTCGATAGGTTTGACAGCACACAAAGACAAGCGTTCCAGCGAACGACAGAAAGCTTGCTTGTTGGCCCTGAAAGGAAGTCTCTTACGTGCCCGCCGCAATTTGCGTGAGGATGAATTGCGTAAAGACCGGGTTCAGTGGCGTGAAGTAAGCAGGCTGGTTGGCGCTGAATGGATCGAGAGGATTGTTGTTGCGATCTGAACAAGCACTATTGCCCAGTGAGCACATGATGAGAAACGAGCTCAAGATAACAAATGCCATAACCCTCTTTGCGCGCATGAGATTACCTCTTTCTTCTTTAACGCTTGACTAGCGCCTAGTAACAGCTGTAGCGATAGCTAGAATCCACACTAAATTTACTTTATTGACAATCGATCCTGGAGTTAGAAATTATTTGATGAGTGGTATCAGCTTGCATGTCATCCATTACAGCCACTAAGCTAAGATGTATGAGACTTCGCTGTTTTGGCACGAAACCGCTCTGCGGGCTCTAGATATCGAAGGCAGTTGTTGGGCACCCTCCTGACATTGGTAGTCATTAACCAAAGGCGATACCGCGGGAAAATTGTAAAGGGGGCAACCGTCAGTGAGGCAGATTGGAGTCGCGACTAAGCCGCGCAATTCTGTCGATATTCGGGAAGAAAAAATCTTCACTTTGCCCAAGGTCCCCGACGCCTGGCACAACCGAATCGACCAGAATTCGTCTGTTCCCGAAGCCATCTATCACGCGTGCGTTGGCATTAAGAATGTCTGGGCGCGTGAGCGAATCATCAAGCTCCATGTTATCGGCTGCTCGATTTTCGTCTGTCTTGGATTGCTGCTCGACTTCGATCTCCTGCGCTGGGCGATCACTACGCTCGGTGCCGGATTGCTGATCCTTTCGGAGATGCTAAACACGGCGGTCGAGCGCATTGCGGACATGTT
>DATNRC010000284.1:0-3988 GCA_036703705.1 Candidatus Obscuribacterales bacterium | reverse complement strand
CCTTGTCTTGAGCATCTCCCAATCATTAGCCCAAAGCAGCCAGGCAAGCCTCCCGCCGTACCTGGAAGTGTTGAGCAAAGCGCGCATGATTGAGGACACGAAAACGATCATACCAACTGCCAAAAGTGATCTGCGTACGGCATTCAATCAAGCCGCCGCAGCCGGAGTCGGCATCCGCACCGACCTTAAGTGGCTTACGGAAAACGCCTCTCCGGCGGGCAAGATTTATGCCGCGGTATTGATCAGGCGGCTCGACTGGAACGACGGCAATCAAGCGCTGGTCAAGCTGAGAAACGACAAGGACATGGTGCAATATAAGAAGGGCAGCGAGATTGTGCATTACACGGTGGGAGAGATAGTGGAGGATATCTTGAGCGTCAATTCGACGATCACCCTCGAGCCGGATGAGCCGGAAAAGACGCGTTGAGAAAGACTCGCCGAGGCGAATTCAGATAGACGCAATTCGATATTGTTCGTCTGTTGTCTTCGACGAATGAGACGTTGTGGCCATGCATCATCATTCAGATTGCCAACCATCGCCCGGCAGATGGGAAAATCCCCCCTGAGCTGCGAGCGCCGATCGGCCTCTTTCAGTAATCAGGCGGCAGCCGGGCTGTTGTTGAAATCCAGCAGCAAAGCGTATCTCGCTCTCAGCTTCAAACTTCGGATCGGCACAAAGCGGCTTAGCATCTTGTCTGCGTCAATCGCAAAAAGCACCAGTCGGCATGAAATGCTCACAATATTTGAGTTTGCCGTGTATGCGCCCTCCTGAGATCAGCCCCAATTTTATGAAATGGCCTTGCCTTCCATTAGAAAAGTGGTACTTTTCAAAGTCCTCTGTTTTGCTATCTTCTTGTCAAGAGGCAGGCGGACAACGTTTTTGCGGGGATGGATATGGCACTTACGCAGGGCATTTTCGCGTTTGACATCAGCGTTGTTACAAAACTGGTCGGGTGGCGCGGCAAAAAGACCAACCATGCAAAAGGGCAGGGAGCAGCAAACCGAGCCAAGTACTATGTGCTCGCCGGCGACACCCTCGAGCAGATCGCCGCGCGGAGCCTCGGTGACATTCGTTACTTGGGGCTTCTCGTCACGATCAACAGATCTCAAGTACAAATGCGGATTGAAGGCGGCAAAGAGCATCCTGTCGTCCAGCCGGGCCAGGTCATTTATTTGCCGACAGGCGATGAAGTGGACGTCTACCGTGCTAATTTTTTCAGTCGCCGCCAGGCAGTGCTGCAGTTGCCCAGGCCGGAAGATCGTGACAGTGCGGGTGCCGATGATTGGTCGAGTGATGCCGATGGCGGATTCGACTCCGGTCCTTTCAATGTCGATCTGCTGGAGGCACAAACAGAAAAGACGGTCGCCTGCGAAAGCTCGAAGCAGGAGGTCTTCGAGCCGGAAGACGGCGCAACACCCAATGTGGCTGTTGTCACTCTTGCGGATTACTGCCGCGTGCTTGTCGGAGACTCGCCCAGCAACTCACGCGATTTCAGCATTCGCTTGCAGGCGCACGTCATGGACTCCTGGCGCACGATTGCCGCTTATTATGCGCGCAACGGTCGCATAGCGCGCGTACTTTATCGCATCGACGGCCGCAGAAAGCAAATCGACGTCGAATTGCCCGATGACTCGGTGCGCGAGATGGCGGAGGATGATTTCACAAAGAATTGGGAACGGCATTACCGCGGATACATGATGCAAAAACCATCCAGCATATGGCTTGAATTTCCAGGAAAAACCATCTGAGCAATTGTAAGATTCATAGCACAGCGTGGCCTGCAAATACGCAGAGGTATAAGGACTGTGCTTCTCCGCTATCTTTTTCGTGACTGGGGACCGCTCATGGGCGGAGCATTAATGATGCTTGCAGCCTTTCTGTTGGTGAGCCAGTTCGCATACATCGACAAAGCAGTAAAGAGTGAGCGCTGGCAACCGACGACCGGTCAGGTCGTGACCATGAAACAGGCATTGACACTGGGCGCACAGTATGACGCCGCCGACGACGCCATAAGAAACTTGATGCTTCCCAGTTTTTACGGACTGCCGCGCTTGCCTTTCACATTCACCATCAATGGTATCACTTACAGTTCAGTCAATTATTCCTTCTCCATCGACCCCTTCGGGCCGAAGCAAGAGCAGGTCGATCTCGAGCATCCAGTCGGCTCGATCGTTGATGTCTATTACAATCCGGAAGATCCCCGCCAATCGGTGGTGAAACCTGGCGCAAACCCGCACTTTTATGCCGTCATCGGCGCCGGCATTGTCCTCTTTTTGCTCGGCTTTTACATAATTACGAGACCGAGAGAACTGATTTAAGCCGGCTCTGTTTCGTCTCAAAGGCGGGAACCCTCATTCTCACAGATACGGACGTGCCTCTATGGGACAAACTTTCTCAGCGCCAGATTGGCGGCGTTGTCGAATTGCGGCTGATACCGGCTACGGTGCCCTGAGACGGCCCTGCGCCATCGCGCCCTCGTGGGCTCTGGCAATGCCGTCGATGAGCGTAACCATGCGCCCGGAAACAGCGGCAATGCGCTCACCCGATCCGACGGCGCCGGAAAGATTCAGAGGGTCCACCGATGAGATCTGGATCATTTCCCCCTTCGCCGCATCGTCGCGGATTGCCCTAAGGGATTCGACAGCATGAGGGAGGGCAAATTGCTCGCCGCTGAAGCCCAGGACAAATCGCCCGCCCCGAATTTCGCCTCTGTCCTCGAGGCGGCGGAATGCCGGTAAGAGCTCGCGCCAGCGCGGAACAACCGTCTCCCTTGAGAGAAGCTCACGGAAAACGACGCCATAACGCCTGAGCAACATCCAGCAAAACGACTCCATGCATCGCTCGCGGTCGTGGACGAGCTCCGGGGAAAGCAGTGCCCAGCGCCCGGCGGCGTGGCGAGGCCTTTGCGCCGCCGCCTGACCCGATCGGCGCTTCGGATCGATGAGCGAGCGCAAATTGTCGAAGCCGTCGGCAGTCACCAGCCCTGCAGCAACAAGCTCCCAGAGCGCGCTCTCCACCTCGGACTTCAAGAGATTGGTCGCCCGCACGATGTCCGTGAAAAATGAAGCACCACGGTCTTGCAGGTATTGCCGCACGGCTCTGGCATTAGAAGTCAACGAGCGCATTTCCATATCCAGGCTGAAATGCCTTTGCTGTCCCATCCAGTCTGAATCTTCGCGCACGAAAAAGGTTATCGGTGAGACGGAGGTCGGCGTCACGCGACGCCCGCCATCGACAGCAAAAAGATCACGACGCTCGCCTGCGCCGCTCGACTGCGCCATCGAAATGGCGTTCAGATCGACTCCTTGCGGAGCCTCCTCCGCTTTGGGCATGGCAAGAGTGGCCGGATGCGGCGACAGCCTGCCCCAGCCGATGGCGCCGGTGAGACACAAACGGTCGAGCTTGCCGGGATCGTAATCGCGCACTCGCCGGGCCAGGACCTGGCGCTCCCAGGCGTTGGCAGGCATCTCGAATCCCTGCAGCTGTCTCAACACCTCAAGCAGTCCGCGCTCACCCGACACCTGAGTTCCCGGCGCCAGGTGTTGCCAACGCGTAAGCCAGCGCATGTACTCATTTTGCGTGACAGGCTGAATCTTTTGCCTGAGACTTTCAAGAGTGAGGCGATGGATGCGGGAAAGCAGCCGGCGATCGCACCATTCGCTCTCTTCTCCTGAAAACTGCCCGCGCATAATCATGCCCGAGCTCTCCAGGCGCGTGAGCGCCGCTGTCAAAAGATGAGACTGAAGATGAAGCAATTCGGCAAGCATCTCTGTTGTCACCGGACCGAGATGTATCAGCCAACCTCGCAACATCATGTCCATCACTTCTTCATGAGTGCGAACAGCCTCTTCAATGATAGGAAGGTCATGATCAAATTCAGACTCGGCGAAGATGGTTTTGAACGCCTTCTGACGCTCCGTCGCCACCCAGAATTCTCGCTCCCCGAAAGAGGCGGAGCCTGCCCGGCCATTACGCCGCAGCTCCTCG
>DATNRC010000283.1:0-3624 GCA_036703705.1 Candidatus Obscuribacterales bacterium | reverse complement strand
CGCAGACGGCTGAATATCTCAACAATCTGGCTGGCCTTTACTATGCCCAGCGAAGATACACCGAGGCTGAGCCGCTCTGTGTGCAAATCCTGCAAATCTATTTCAAGATGCAGAGGGAGGAAAACGCCCTTGTCGGGCTGGCGGCGCAGAACCTGGGCATGGTTTATCACTGCCAGGGCAAATGGGCGCTGGCAGCCATGTGCTACGCCAGGGCACTTCCCATCCGCATTGCCAGTTGCGGGGAGGGACATCCCGACGTGCGCGCCCTGAAGGAGAATGACAAAACTGCCAGACGCATGCTCGACGAGTCACGTGCAAGCTAGCGCCGGTGGAAACAGATTAACGTGACTTTGATTGGCAGGTGACGAGCTGCGCTTGCCGCCAAATTCTTTCGACATAGCCGAAGGGAAATTGCCGGCCAATCATGAGCGGTAAAGCAGCAGGGTCCAGCGAAGGACGGACCCTGCTGCTCTGTCTTTTTCCGAACACCGCAACACCATAGCAAAGGGCACCAGCTCTTGCTTTCGTCCTTGGTCGAGTAATGCTATCACTTCTAGTATACACCGTATATAGCATCAAACACAGATGTGAGATCGCGCACACACTGGGTCTCTGCATTGCCAGAGTTCGGAGACCGGCAGAGCTGCCGGTCTCCCGCTCTGTAGCATCTAAGCTCGCTGCCAATGAGGCAAGCTTTCATGCCTGCCCTGAACGTCCGGTGACCACATGAAAGTAACGCGCCCTTTTTTCTCGCTCTCAAACCTGTCTTGGCGGAATGAGAAATTGCCTGTGCCCATCGTTCAGCACGCTGCCACACTCTCTTTGGCTGGAAGCTGTTTGAGAAGAGCGATGTTCTTCTCGATCGCCGCTGCGGACAAGGCTAGCTCGTCCATTTCGCTTGCGTTCAAATTCAGCTGAATGATACGCTCCACCCCTCTGGAGCCCAGGATAACCGGCAACCCGACGCAGACTGGAGGCAGTCCGTACTTGCCTGCGCTATGGACGGAGCACGGCAAAAGCCGGCGGCTGCCCTTAAGGATTGCTTCCACCATGAAGGCGGTGGCGGCGCCGGGCGCGTACCAGGCGCTGCCGTTTTCGAGGAGCGTGACGATCTCTGCTCCGCCGTTGCGCGTGCGCTCGCACAGCTCTTTAATGCGCGAGGCAGAAAGCAGCTCAGTGACTGGAACGCCGTTAACAGTGCTGAAGCGGGGCAAAGGCACCATTTGATCGCCGTGACTGCCGAGCACCATTGCCCGGACGTCTTCTACCGAAATCTGGAGCTCTTCGGCGATGAATGCCTGAAAACGAGCGCTATCAAGCACGCCGGCCATGCCAATCACTCTCCTCCAGGGCAAACCTGTCACCTGCCAGACAAGGTATGTCATGACGTCCAGAGGATTGGAAACCACCACGAATCTGGCATTTGGAGAGTATTGCACGCTCTTTGCGGCTGCCTCAGCCACTATGGCCGAATTGATTTTGAGCAGGTCGTCGCGCGACATGCCTGGCTTTCTAGGGCTTCCTGCCGTGATGACGACGACACTGGAGCCGCGCGTGTCTGCATAATGGCCTGTGCCTAAAAGCCGCGATGGTTTGCCGGTAAGCGCCAGCGATTGCATGAGATCGAGCGCTTTGCCTGTGGCTACCCCTTCTTTGATGTCCAGAAGGACGATGTTCAACGCATTGCGCTCAGCAAGAGCCTGAGCTACTGTAGCGCCGACATTGCCGGCGCCGATGATGGTGACTTTGTTCATGGTCTTCCTCTTGTTGATAATGAGTCACCGCCATTGCTCATTTGCGGTGACAGCGGCCGGAAGCCCGTCCGTGGGCAATTTCCGCATCCCAGCAAATGATCATCTGGCGGATATAGTCAGGAAATAGAGGATGCCGATGCCGGAGATGATACCGCCGATGGAGCCGCAAAGCAGCCAGCCGGCGGCGAAGACAAGGAGTCCAGCTCCCATAAGGAGCAAGCGTTTGCGGAAGGACATGGTGCTCTCATCAATTCGTCATCTGCTTGAGGTTAGAGACAGCTGCCTCAGGGCCCGTAGAGATTCGTCCTCTCTCTTGCGTGCTCGGCAAGCAATGCCGGGGGCACGAAGTTGCGCCGCCATCCCTGTGCCGGCAATTCTGCACCATCTGCGATGTCACTCATCAAATCGTAGAAAGTTTTTACGCCGCGCTGATCGATATGCCGAATCGGGCCGCCCAGCGATGCCGTAAAGCCTGTGCTGACAACGAATGCCAGGTCGATGAGGAAGGGGTGCGCGACCACACCGGCTTCAAGAACACGCACCGCCTCGCTCTCAATTGCTCCGACGAGGAGCTCTTGAACCGCCTCACTTGCCATGTTCATGTTGCCCGGACCAGGCAAAAGCTCGGCAAGCGCCGGATTCAATACAGGAAGGCGCGTCTTCTCGTCTCTTTCCGTGCGCTCGCCTTTCCAGAGGTAAAACCCCTGGCCTGATTTGCGCCCGAGGTACCCGCGCTCGACCAGCCTGGCGACCACATCGTCAGCAGGCAGGGCAAGCCTGTCGCCATGGACCTCCCTCAATGTTTTTGCCACACTGAGAACAACGTCCAGGCCGACATAGTCCATCAGCTCAACAGGTCCCATGGGCATGCCGAAGGTGAGCATCGCCTTGTCGATCACGGATGGAGCCACGCCCATCGAAAGAAGGTGGTCCGTCACAACAAGCTCCGCACCCAGAATGGCATTGACAATAAAACCGGGATGCTCTCTGCACGGCAGCGGAATTTTACCGAGCGCCCCCACAAGTCTAATCGCCGTCGAGAGCGTCTCGTCTGACGTGCCTTGCGCGGTCGGAATCTCGACGCCCGCCATCTGGCTCACAGGATTGAAGAAATGCAGCCCGGAGAAATTGGCAGGGAATCGCACCGACTGGGAAAGCCGTGTCAGCGACAGAGCCGATGTGTTGGAGAAGATGAAGTAAGGGGTGGTCTTCGTCCTGCCTGACATCGCATGGTCGATCTGCTCGTAGCACTGGCTTTTCATGGCGTAGGTTTCAGGCACCGCCTCAATGACGGCATCGCAATCGACAATTGCTCCGTAGTCAGTCGATGTGGTGAGCTTGTTGAATTTGGCTTTAGCATTAAGCTCTGCAATCTTGCCGCTTCTCACCCGCGATGCCATGAGCTCCTCCATGTGCGCGCGCGCTTTGGCGAGAAACTCTTCCTTGACGTCTATCAGCACGACCTGGTCGATCTCATCGGCATAGAGCGCCTCAAAGGCGATCTCCCTTCCCATAATGCCGGAGCCAATAATTGCAAGCGATTCGACCTTCAGCCCAACGGCATCTCCATTAAGCTTCTTGGCACTGCTGCGGTCGAGGAAGATGCTGACCAGATTGCGCGATTCCCTGGATTGAGAAAGATTAGCGAATTCAGCGGATTCATACTCGAGGGCCTTATCCAGCGGCATCACAAGCGTCTTGAGCACGATGCCGGCCGCACGTCCGGGAGCGCCGTAGCCCTTGGCCTTCTTTTTGACCTCAGCGACCACCGCTTGAGCCGGAAGAGCTTGCACTGGCGGAGCGAAGATGCGGCGCAGGGGCGACACTATGTCAGGCGATAGCGGCTCGGTCAAATTCAAAAAGGCGGCAG